>CAZOTD010000154.1:2947-4165 GCA_964582685.1 uncultured Treponema sp.
CAGCCAGGACAACGCCTATTAGTTCGTCGATTATAAAGCACTGGCTGCCAATTCCCAAGCCTCATTTAATTGCTGAAGTTTAACTTCAAGGTTTGAGATTTCCGTTTGAATCGCTTTTGCTTTTTCACCATTGGAATACACTTCTGGATTAGACATTTTTGCTTGAAGTTCTTCGATTTGCACTTCAAGTTTTGTAATTTCATCTTCGAGTTGAGCAACTTCCTTTTCTTTTTTGCGACGCTCTGATTCAAGTTTTTTTTGTTCTTCCCAACTTAATGCGCCAGCACTTTTTTCATTTGAATCAGATGTTGATGATTGCGAATTATTTTGCAAATTGACTTTTACATTTTGATTTTTTGATGAATTATGAAGACTTGCAAAATCGACATTTTCAATCAAACCTAATTCTTCAGCTTCAAGGCGTTGTATGTAATATTCATAATCGCCTTTAAAATCTCTAAATTTGCCCGGAGTAAGTTCTAAAACTCTTGTCGCCAAATCTTGAATAAAACCTCGATCATGACTTACAAAAATTACAGTTCCGCCAAAATCTTGAAGTGCACTCAAAAGGACATCTTTAGAATGCATATCAAGATGATTTGTCGGTTCATCGAGAATTAGAAGGTTTACAGGTCGCAACAAAAGTTGTAAAAGTGCAACACGAGTTTTTTCTCCACCAGATAAAACATTCAAAGGTTTGTTTACATCATCGCCCCGAAACAAAAAAGCTCCGAGCATATCACGAACTTTTGGAATAAGTTCAAGAGGCGCAATACTTTCTATATGTTCAAGAACAGATTGTGCTCCAGAAATTGTTTCAGCATTATCTTGAGAAAAATATCCAATTTTCACTCCAGATCCAAGTTCAATATTGCCAGAAAAATTTTTATCAACACTTGCAACAATACGAAGCAAAGTTGACTTACCGGCTCCATTGTGACCTGCAACTACAAGCCGTTCTCCTTTTTCAAGCAAAAGTTCAAGATTATCAAGAACATTAATTTTTTTGTCATAAGATTTTGTTATCGCATTCATACGAAGTACGATATTTCCAGAATGAGGTGCTACTGGAAATTTGAAATGAATTTTTTTTAAGCTTTCGGGAATTTCAATTTTGTTTTCAAGAATTTTATTTAACATCTTTTGACGTTCTTGTGCTTGTGTCGCCTTAGTTGCCTTATATCCAAAGCGACGAATAAAATCTTCAAGATGAGCAAT
>CAZOTD010000155.1:0-4160 GCA_964582685.1 uncultured Treponema sp.
TCTTTATGGCAACTTCAATTTTAATGTTCATTATGTGCGTTGCCTTTGTTGGAAGCGGAATTGATGAATTTATTGAAGGCGATTTTATTTCTGCAACACAAATTCCTGGATTCCCAACATTCTCAATTCTTGGAATTTATCCTACAGTTGAAACCTTGCTGGCACAAGTTCTGTTTGTAATTCCTGTAGTTTTGTGTCTTGTAATTCAAATTAAAAATCAAAACGAATCAAAACGACATATTGCAAATCACGATGAAGCAATTTCAGTTTCGCCAAAGAAACGTTCCGTTGCTGCTCCACTTCAAATTTGTCTTGGATATTTTGGTGCTGGAAATTTCTATCTTGGAAATGTAGGCAAAGCGGTAATGCAATATTCTTGTACAGTTTTTGGCGCATATTTTATTTATATGGGACAAAGTGCAAAGTATGACCATCCTGTTTTTGGAATGTTCTTTACGATTTTTGGCATTTGTGCAGTTGTTTGGAGCGTAATTTCTGTAATTGTTGATTTTGTTAAGATTCTTGATAAAAAAATGAATGACGGAAATAGACTGCCGGTTTTAAATTAGTAAAAAATTTCTTGGTTTAGAGATTTTTATATAAATAATAAAAAACTAATAGGAGGTTTTATTATGAAAAAGACAATGTCTTTGGTTGTATTAGCAAGTGCTGCTATAGCATTTAGTTTTGTAAGTTGCAACAAATCTTCTGGCACAACAGCAGCGGCTGCTCAGGCGGCTCAAGAAGATTCTGCTTCAGTAGAAGGTGAAGATGCAGGATTCGAAGAATTCGATCTTGGCGATGAACAGGAAGCTGGTTTCTTGAACGTTGCTGGTGTTTATTTCCAGCCTTGCGATATGGAAGGAAACGGTGCAATCTACAATCATGCAGATTATGAATTGCACATGGAAGCAGATATTTCCGCATTGGAAAATAATCTTGGATACGGCGTTGGCGACTTTGTTCCTTACTTAACAGTTGATTACGAAATTGTTGGAAAAACAAATGGCATTTCTAAAACTGGAACTTTCATGCTTATGAACGCTTCTGACGGTCCACACTACGGTGCAAATATTGAAAAAATTCCTGCTGGCGATTATACAGTAACATTCAAAATCCATTCACCAGAAGAAAACGGATTCCTTCTTCACACAGATGCTTTAACTGGAGTTGAAGGTCGCTTCTCTGATTACTGGAAAACAAAAACTTTAGATGTTAGCTGGGATTGGCAATATCTTGGACCACAGTGGTAATTTAAAAAAAGGGAATGTCTAAAAAGAATAAAAACCGGTGGTTGCACTTCGGCTTTGCTCAGTATCCGCAACGTCGAAACCACCACATATAGTGGCGAGGTCATTTCGATAGGTGATTGTTGATTTATCGAAACACTCAATGCTCGCTATATTCTAAACTTATTAGACAGCCCCTTATATTTTACTTTATTAAGGGCACGCTTTGGATTAACCGTTGCGTGCTTTTTGCATAATTTTAATTGGAGCGTTCATGCTTAAATATTTTGTTTGGGTTGTCAGAGATTTAATTGCAACAGGAATTGTGTTTTCATCTATTCTTGCCCTGACAAAACTTAGAAACGTAAAATATCAAAAAGCTGGTTTTTTAATCAGCCTTGTTATCGGGTTAATCGGTGCAATTATTTTAGCAACTGTAGAACATTACAATGTTGTTCGTGACAGAAAACTTTTGCTTTTAAATGTCATTTTTATAGGAAGCATTTTAGTTTTTGGACTTTTCTATATAATTTTTAACTTTGGCATTTTGAGCAAAAAATTTCCTCGTGTGCACGGTTTAATCGTTTCAATTTCTGGCGGATTTTTTTTAGTGCCGCTTTTAATGTATAAACTTCCAAATGTTTTGCTTTATCCTTTTCACTTTTTGATTAAAGGGCAGAGCATTTTTAGTACAGATTATCTTTTTAAACTAATTGGCTTTCTTTTAGCAGCAGTTTTAGTTTTTCTTGCAGTTTTAATTTTGTATAAAATTTTAGTGAATTTGCCTGTAATTTATGTAAAAGTTTTTTCAATTTTTATCATAATTTTAAACGGAATCTCACTTTTTCCATATATGATGAGCCCGATGATTGTTCGCCGTTGGGTTCGAGTTTCAAGAACAATGCGAAAAGCTGTAATTTTTCTGATGAACAATACAGATGCTTTTTCTATTGCTATGATTTGCATTGCTTTTGTTGCAGCGATAATTTTATTTTGGAAAAGTTTGCACAATCAAGAGCCTTATTCAAATCCTGCTGAACACAGAAAAATTCGTGCAAAATGTCGTAATCAGCGAAGATTTGTAATTTTCTTTATTTTATTTTATGCGCTTATTCTTGTTGATTTAACAGCATTACAAAAACTTAGCAAAAATGAAGTGCAACTTTCTGCAGCGGAACCTTTTGAAATTCAAGACGATATTATTTTCATTCCGCTGGAACAAGTTTCTGATGGCGTTCTTCACAGATTTGAATACAAAACAGAAGATGAAATTGGAATTCGCTTTATTGTAATTCAGAAAAATGCATTTTCGTTTGGAATTGGTTTTGACGCCTGCGAAATTTGTGGAGCAACTGGATATTATCAAAAAAATGGTCAGGTAATTTGTAAACTTTGCGACGTTGTTATGAATATCAATACAATCGGTTTTAAAGGTGGCTGCAATCCGATTCCGCTTCCTTTTGAAATTGTTGATGGCGTAATTCGCGTAAATGTAAAAGATTTGGAAGTTGAAAAAAGACGATTTAGATAAACACTTAGAACTAAGGACGTAATATGTTTTTTTTGAGAATGGTTTTTCAATCTTTTTGGCGACAGAAAGGAAAAATGGCGATGATTGCATTTACTATTGCTTTAGGTGCGAGTCTTGCAACAGCAATGTTAAATGTAATGTTTGGTGTTGGTGATAAGGTTAATCAGGAATTAAAAACTTATGGTGCAAATATTCGCGTTGTTCCTCAAACGGCAAGTCTTTTAAGTGATATGTACGGAATTGAAGGCGACGCTGAACAATATCTTTCGGAAGATGAACTTGGAAAAATAAAAACAATTTTCTGGGCGTTTAATATTGTTGATTTTGCTCCTTATCTTGAATCCGATGTTTTTTTGAACGGACAAAATGTTGGTATTACAGGAACTTGGTTTAATCATCATCTTTCGCTTCCAACTGGCGAACAACTTGATACAGGAATGAATAATCTAAAAAACTGGTGGCGACTTTCTGGTGGCGGTTGGCTTTTAGATTCTGACGAAAACCTTGTTATGCTTGGAAACAATATTGCAAAAAAATTCAATCTTAAAACTGGCGATAAAATTATTCTGGAAAATGGCGGTAAACAGCGAGAATTTTCTGTAAAATCAACTTTTGATGCTGGCGGTGACGAAGACAATAGAATTTATATGAATCTTCACGATGCACAATATCTTTTAAATTGCGATGGCTTAATAAATTCCATTGAAGTAAGTGCTTTGACTACTCCAGACAACGAACTTTCTCGTCGTGCAGCACAAAATCCAGAAAGTCTTACAAATGCTGAACGAGAAGTTTGGTATTGCACGGCTTACGTTTCTTCAATTTGTTATCAAATTCAGGAAGTCATTACAAACGCTGTAGCAAAACCAGTTCGTCAAGTTGCAGAAAGTGAAGGCGCAATTTTGAACAAAACTCAACTTTTAATGCTTTTAATTACTATTTTAAGTCTTGTAGCTTCGGCTTTGGGAATTTCAAATCTTGTAACTGCGAGCGTTATGGAAAGAAGCAAGGAAATTGGACTTTTAAAGGCGGTTGGTGCGCACGATGCTCCTGTTGCCTGGCTTGTTCTTACGGAAATTATAATTACGGCAATTATTGGCGGATTTGCTGGATATTTTGCTGGAATTGCTTTTGCTAAAATCATTGGAACAACAGTTTTTGGTTCAGCGATTGCAATTACGCCAACTGTAATTCCTTTGGTTATAATTTTAATTTTTCTTGTGACAATGGCTGGCAGCATTCCTTCCATTCAAACAATTCTAAAACTTGAACCGGCAGAAGTTTTGCATGGGCGGTAATAGCAATAATGGGAAAGAATGAAAGCGTGAAAGATAATCGAGGATTTTTATGACAAAAACAAAATTTTACTTAAAAATGATAACAAGTTCGCTTGTACGCCG
>CAZOTD010000156.1:0-4146 GCA_964582685.1 uncultured Treponema sp.
TATTGTTTCGTCTTTTTTATAAATTCTTGGAGAATTTGTTGACGAAATTGAAGTTAGCAAATTGCCTTTATCGAGAGTAATTTGAATAACGTCAGAAATTTCAGATTCGTTTCCTGCCTTGTCAATTTGTTTTGCACAAACTTTATAAACTCCGTTTTGTGCAATTTTCGATACAGAATTATTATATGCCGTCCAAGAATTGCCGCCATCAAAACTGTAATATCCTGTTGCGTTTGAACTTTCAATTCCTTTTATCGTAATATTAGAAACATCATCATAATACAGCCCGTTATTTGTAATTCCTGCAATTGTTGGTTTTGTAGGTTTTGCTGTATCAACATAAATGTTGGCATTATCAATTTCTTTTGTATTTGGCGCAAGATTTGTCATAACATTTTTGGCACTATCTTTGATGTTATCAGTGCCACCAGTAAAACTTACAAACTTAAGAGCCGTTTCATTTGGAGTATTGTCGCCGTCTTTTATCGTATATTTAAACAAAACTGTTTTAGAATCTATTTTTGTAGTTGCAGAAATTTCTGTTTCAGTTTTGCTATTGTTTCCAGAATTGCCATTGTTTGAAATATTAACTTTAAGTTTTAAGTCGTTAAGATTTGTAATTTCTACATCTTTTGTAAATTCAACTTGGAAATTTAAATCTCGTCCTGCATTATAATATCCACTTCCTGTAATTGCTTTAACATTTTGAATACGAGGAGCGTCGTTGTCTATGTAAATCTCGCGATTATCAGAAAGATTGTTTGAGTCTGGCAATTTTGTAGGTTCAGAAATTACCTTATTTTGTAAATCTTTCCAAGTATTATTATTTGTCGTAATAGATTTTACATTAAGTTTTTCTGTTATATTTGTTGTGCTTGATGTGTTAGTTGTGCCATTTGTTTTGCCAACTTCATACAAATATTTATGCTTAGATTCTCCGTTTCCAGAACTGTATGTTGCAATTCCACCATTATTAAGAACAAGTTGTGGATTAGAATTAGGCGAAGAACCACTGCTAAATGTCATTTTTTTGTTATATTCAAGAACAATTGTAATTTGTGTTCCGTCTTTATATCTGCCATTTGGATTTTCGCAAGTAATTCTAAGCAATTCTGGATTATCGCTAGAAATAAAGAAACTTTCGCTGGCTTTTGTTGTATTTGCACCAAAATCTGTCAATGTCGCCGTTATGTTGTAACTTGTTGAATCTGTTGGCTCAAATTCAGCCGATTGCCAAGTTCCGTCTTCTTTCATAGTAACAGTTGCACCGTTAGAAAGAGTAACATTTTTAATTTTAGTTACATCTTTCTTATTTGAATCTTTGCTCCAGTTGTCAACTGAATTATCTGACCAAATTCCTGTAAAATACAATTTATCAGTTATTTTATGTTGTGCACCACGATTATATGCATCAAGAATAGGTGTTCCTTGAGAAAATGAATACTCTTTTGTAGTTTTGTCTTGATGAACAACAACTACTTTTTCTATTTTTAATGTTGGTGCGTCAATATCACCTTGACATGTAAATGTTTCTGTTGTAACAACGCCACTTAAATCTTCTACTCGGAAAATAAACATATAATTTTTGATATTATCGCTATTTTCAGATTTACCAATTCCTAAGCCGCCTTTTGCAATATCATCAAAAATATTAATTTCTTTTGAAAAAGTACCTTTCCAAATCTTATTTTCGATTTTGCCAGAATAATCTGATGAATTAAAAGAAAAACATAAATCGCCATCTTGTTGGTTTTGCCACAACGATGAATCAGTATAATATGACGAAAATTTGTCTTTATTCTTAGCGGCAATATAAATCATTTTTATTGATTTTATTCCTGTATCATCTTGAATATCACCAGTAATTGTAAATTTTCCATCTTTGTCACCTAGCAAATAACTTTCATTTGACAGCGGGCTAACTTTTATGTTGCTAAGTTGTGGTGGATTTACATCAGAAGTTCTAAAATATCTTGTGTAAGGCTCGCCTTTAAGTCCATTTTTATCGGTTGGCGTTGAAGTTATTCTAAAATGCTTGCTTTCGGCTAACGCTTTTATTGACCATTTTGTCCAGGTATTGTTTTCGTTATTATCAAATGGAATTATTTGGCTTCGCTCTTCATTTTTAATCCAATTGTTATTCTCGTCACGAACTTCAAAAAGAATCTCAATATTTTGCAAACCATCATCATCGTAAGCATAACCAAAAAGTTCGCTACTAGGATAAACGCTCGCTTGACTTGGGCCATCAATAAAATTTTCATCGCCAGAACTCATAGATGTCCAAGGTTTATCTGCTTCGTTCCAATAAACAAAAAATCCTTGAAAATCGCGACAAAGGTTTCCAGCTTCGTCATAACTTTCTGTTACAAGGCGAAGTAAATGTTTGCCATTTTGTATAGAAGAATTTAATTCTTGATTTTTTACTGAAATCGAAAAACTTCTTGCTCCATCTACTGTTTTGCTATATAAATGATTCAAACTTAATAAATCTGGAACTTCTTCATAAGACGGAATTGTTGTATCTTTTTCTTCATCAATCATAACAATGAATTTGCCTGTTCTAGCATTTTCTGTTTGATTTACTTTAATTTCAAAATCGCCATTTATAAGATTTGATAAAATTAAATCATTTTTTAATTCAGCGTCATTGTATTTTTGTTGTACTTCTACATAATTTTTACTTACTAAAGGCTCAGAAACTGTAGCATTTGGTTTTATAGTATCTACTATAACAGAACGCTCTGATTTACTTTGTGCACTAGAATTTGCATAAATATCAGAAACTATTGCTGTAATATAAACTTGCTGGTCGTCAATATCATCATCAAGTCTAGTTTGAATCGCCCATTCGTAGTAAGTTAGTGTTCCAGAAATTATTGCACCAGAATACTCTTGCCAATTATCATTAGTATAACTCAACCATTTGCTACCTTCCCATTTAAACTGTTGAACTACTTCATCTTTTGTTGCAATAGTAACTTCTATTTTGGAAACTTCTTGATTATCAGTAGCAATTCCTCGAATAAGCAAATCTTGTTGAACAAACCCAATCTCTTTAGGTGATACAATTTCAATTTTAGGTGGCGTCAAATCAAGTGCGGAGCCAAGTCCAATTTCGCACGATGTAATAGCAAAAAGAGAAGTGAGAGTCGCAAATATGATTTTTTTTAATCTATTAATTTTTTTCATAATCACTCCTATAAAAAGTCAATGAGAAAATATCAATTTCCGATTGGCTTTTTAGTGCGATTTTGCAACGAAGTAAAAAATCGCAAGTTAATAATGGAAATAGCCACAAAAATATGTTGCTTGTCCATAATCTGAACGTCCATAACCTTTACTGTTATTATTTTGCTGCAAGAGAACAGACCAAGTACTTACAAACTCATAAGAAACAAATATATGCTCACCATTTTGAATGTTGTAAGCATTTTTTGAATATGGAGAAGGTTTACTAGGTCCATCTCTTACAGGAAAACCTGCTATACTTGGCGCTCCATAATTACTTGTGCCACCTTCTATGTTAAATTGATTAGTTTCCATATTGTAAAATCTCTTAGAATAGATAACCGTTTTAAATGCACCTTCAACTCCATAAGAAGAAGTTGTCATATTCTTGCCATCTATTTTTACAGAATCTAAACTTGCTTGTGCTATAACATAATCTTTGCGAGCAGTTTTGTAATCTCCATCGCCGACAATTATAATGTGATTATCGGTAGGCAAATCTTGACAATCAGTTGTTGTATTACACTGGACTTGTTTTAAATCTGGAATTTCAGAAACAGAACATCGCTGACTTGAATTTACATTATCAAGAAAATCCCACTTCTTATTCGAGTCACTCAACTTCTCTTCTTGATTAAGACCGTTTTGCAATTTATATTGAGAAAATGGGATTGTGTCATTTAAGGAAGCACGTGTAGTTGGTGGTTGACCAGTTATTGCATTAAATGCGCCAGTATTCACCTTTCTATATGTTATTTTTGCGCCAGGAGTTTGTGTGTCAACTCGAACACGAACATATCCTGTAGGAGCAATCATCCCACCAGAACCTTCAATCTTAGGCGTACCAAATATTCCATTTGCAGTAATTTCAGTTAATTTTCCATCTTTATCTGGCTCTTTTGCACCGTATCCGTG
>CAZOTD010000157.1:0-4142 GCA_964582685.1 uncultured Treponema sp.
TGCAACTCGCAATTCTAAAGGCAAACTTTCTTTAAGCGAATATTCGACATTATTCCTTGTTCGATTATTTATCTTGTTTTAGATTTTTAATTGCATTAACGACTTTGACATATTCAAGAATTGTCGGATAATCGATAAATAAAACAGAAGGTTTCCCAGTTTTTTCATTTTTTAATTGAATTGCAAGTGTTGTTGTATTTTCTGCATCTGGTTCTTTCCAAGAAGTGTCAGGAAAAGTTTTGATTTGATTGAATGCAACAAAGGTTCCAGAACCAACAATTCCGTTTTCGTAAATTCCATTAAGTTTTAAATAAACTAATTCCCTACAAGCAATAAAGCACGCAAGAGATGCGACAACGCTCATTAAACAGCAGACAAAAAAAGTTGACTTTGTAATAAGTGAAAAAATAATAAGAATCGGACAAAAAATCAAAACCAAAATTGATTTTGTAACTTTTGGCGAACTAGTTTTTAGAACAAGTGAACCAAGTTTTGCACTTACATTATTCCGCCAAAATTTTATCAAACTAATTTGAACAACAAAATAAATCATTGCAACTGAAGCAAAAATAATTTTTATAATCTCGTGTGTGTAGTTCATATCCTTGAATTATATGCTCATTATATATAATATACAACGATTTTACAACGAACTGTTTTTGCTTAACCAAACTTTAAGTGCATTTGCAGCAGAAGAAAAAGCCAAAGGCAATTTTTCTATTTCATCTAAAGATTTAATTTTTATGCTTTTGAATGCTAAAACTTCTTTTTCTTCTCGCGTCATTTGTTCAAGAATAGATTTATCATTTTTTGCAAATTCCGCTACAAAAAATAAATCACAAGTTTTGTAAGTGATGTCTTTATAAAAATATGAATTTGGAAAACTTGCAAGATATTTTAGTGAACTTGGTTTAATTCCAGTTTCCTCAAAACATTCTCGAACAGCGGCTTGTTCACAAGATTCATCATTGTCGCAAAATCCACCTGGAAGAGCTAAAAAACCTTTTTTTGGTTCTTTTGCACGAACTTCAAAAATGATTGAACCGTCGATGTCTTGAATTATTAATCCAACTGCGGTTGCGACATTGTTATATAAAACAAATTTGCAATCTGGGCAAAACCATTTGTGATTATTTTTATATTGAATGTTTTTACTTTGGCATTTTGGGCAAACATTAAATTCGTTTGACATTATTCGTCTTGTCCAATATCAGCATTTTGCCGTTCACGAATTGCTCGATTTAAAAGATTGATTTCAGAAGTCAAACTTTTTTCATCTTTGGAAGTAAAAACTTTATCACAAGCCGTACTGACTTTTGTTAGTGCGACTGAAATTTGTTGCTCAAATTTTCCTGCTCTAACGCTTGAACTTGGTTGAATTGAATTTAAAGTATTAAAACATTCTTCAATTTCTTTTTGCGCATTAGGATAATTCTCTTTAAGATTAATCGCTTTTTGATTTAATGTATTCATTCTGATTCTTAAAGATTCCAATGAATTTTCTGCGGCCTTTTGATTTTCTTCTGAGAATTTTTGATTGTGAAAAAAAGAAAATAATTTCGCCATATTTTAATATGTTACAAAATTAGAAGTTTTTTGTCGAGCATAATTTTTTATTATTTTATTCTGAAAAAACGAACAAGAAAAACACAATTACTTGCAAATACTAAAAATTTATTCTATTATTTTTTTTATGAATTTGAGAAACATCTTAATTTTTGCAATTTGTTTTCTAACTTTTTCTTGTAAAAAAACTGTTTTAAAACCGCAAACGCAATATGTTCTTGGAACGATTTGCAACATCAATTTGTTTGAAAGTGGAACTAGTGATTTATATCAAGAACTTTTTTCTGAACTAAATGCGATTGATGACAAATTCAATGTGAACAAAGAATATTCTGAGATTTCAGTTGTAAATCAAAACGCTGGCTCTGGCATTGCCACAAACGTAAGTCAAGAAGTTTATGAACTTGTGCGTCGTTCAAAAGAATATGCAATGTTGACTGAAAATTCTTTTAATCCGTTATTGGGAGCAATAATTAAACTTTGGGGAATTGGCTCGGACTTTCAGAAAGTTCCAGAAGAAAAAGAAATTCAAGAAGCAATAAAACATTGCGACCCAAATTCCATTGTCTTATCGCAAACTGATGGAATGTATTTTATCGAGATAACTGATAAAAATGCAAGTCTTGATTTAGGTGCGATTGTAAAAGGTTTTGCCGCTGACAAACTCGTTAAACTTCTTAAAGAAAAAAAAGTAAGTCGTGCGATTTTAGATTTGGGCGGAAACATTTATGTTTTTGGTGATAAATCCAAAAGCGACCAAAATTCCTTATGGCAAGTTGGAATTAAAAATCCGATTATGCCGCAAGCCAATCCAATTGAAATCGTTTCTCTAAAAGCAGGAAGCGTTGTTACAAGTGGAAATTATGAACGTTTTTTTATTCAAGATGGAATTGTCTATCATCATATTTTTGATGGAAAAACTGGTCGACCTGCACAATCTGGACTTGCGAGTGTTACAGTAATTTCTGAAAACAGTGAACTTTGTGATGTTCTTGCAACAGCGTTATTTGTTGCTGGCACAACTGAAAATTTTTTAAAAAGATTTGATGAACAAACTATTAAAATAGTTTTTGTCGATTTAGATGGAACGGTTCAAATTTTATCAATTTAATTTTTTGATAATTTTATCGGCTGCGTTTTCTCCGTCCATTGCGCTTGAAACAATTCCGCCAGAATATCCAGAACCTTCACCGCAAGGATAAAGATTTTTAATTCCAAGACATTCAAAATCTTCTTTGTCGCGAGTAATTCTAACTGGCGTACTTGTTCGAGTTTCGCTTGCAATGAGAACTGCATCGTTACAAATAAATCCTTTTGCCTTTTTATTAAAATCTTTAAATCCTTGCTCGAGTCGTTTTTCAATGTGGCAAGGAATCCATTTGTCGAGGCGACTTGCAACAAGTCCCGGTGTATAACTTGAACTTGGCAAAGAAAAGCTGTCTTTGTGTTCAAGAAAATCTGTAAGTCGTTGTGCAGGTGCAGATTGTCCTTTTCCATTTTCTTTTGTAAGTTTTTCCAATGCGCTTCTAAAGTAAAGTCCTGCAAGTGCACTACATCCATCAAGTTTTGCTTGTTTAACAAAATTCTCTGGAATATCTTCCGGACGACACTCAACAACTATTGCAGCGTTTGACCATTTTGAATTTCTATTTGCACTAGACATTCCGTTTATTAAAAGTTCATCTGGACCGCTACTTGAAGGAACTACAAAACCGCCTGGACACATACAAAATGAATAAACGCCACGTTCTTCAACTTGTGTCGTAAATCTATATTCGGCAGCAAGAAGTTCTGTCAAGGAATTTTGGGAATGATACATAAGTGCGTCGATTAATTTTCGAGGATGTTCGACACGAACGCCAGCAGCAAATGTTTTTGCTTCGAGCGAACTTGGTGAATGTCTTGCGATAAGTTTATAAATGTCGGTTGCAGAATGTCCAGTTGCAAGGAGAACGCTGTCTGCAAAAAAAATTAATTCAATTCCAGTTGTTAAGTCGAGTGCTTTTATGCCGATGATTTTTTTGTTGCCAGAATTGTCGGCTTGAAGAATAAAATCGATACATTTTGTTCTAAAGTGAAATTCACCACCGAGCGAAATTATTTTTTCTCGAATTGCATTGATGATTTTAGGTAACTTGTCTGTTCCAATGTGCGGATGTGCATCTGTTAGGATTTTTTCGTTAGCACCGAATTCATAAAATATTCTGAGAATTTTTGAAATGTCGCCACGTTTGTTGCTTCTTGTATAAAGTTTTCCGTCAGAAAAAGTTCCAGCTCCGCCTTCTCCAAAACAATAGTTGCTATTTTCATCAACAATGTTTTTTGTAGAAATTGCAGCAATGTCGATTTTTCTAGCTGAAGTTTCTTTTCCACGTTCAATGATTATTGGCTTAATTCCGACTTCTAAAAGTTTTAATGCAGCAAAAAGTCCCGCCGGTCCAGAACCAATTATGATAACTGTTTTAGTTTTGTCTGCTTTTTTCCAAGTAGGAAGAATTGTGTTTATTTGAGATTCTTTTGTGATTGCTTCTTGAGATTCATTAACAAAAACTTTAAGGCGTAATACAAGTTTTACT
>CAZOTD010000158.1:0-4123 GCA_964582685.1 uncultured Treponema sp.
GTATTATTTTTTATACAAAACACAATTTTTAAAATACTATGTATTCTTTTTAATACATATAATATTTTTTTAAATGCATTATTGTATAAAATTTAATACATCAAATTCTAAATTTGATTAAAAATTACAGATTGAGTTGCAATGTCAATATTTGATGCTTTGACTATAATTCTATCATTCAAATTAAGAGGTTTATTTGGAACAAGAGTTGTTTGTTGGGAAATTGAGGGAATCAAAAATACGCCTAAATTCCCTTTTTGTTCTACAAGAACGGCTTCGCCAGTCCAATCGGGATTTTGCAAAAGATAAACAAGTGTCCAATGAAGATTACTTTTTCTTTCTACCTTTTTGCAAACAACAGCGGCTTCGTCACCGGCACTTATTCTTTCAAGCATTGTGTTTTTGTCAATAAGTTCACGACCATCAAGAAAAGCTCGAAGTTGTTGATGCGCAATCAAATCTGAATAACGACGAAGCGGACTTGTAACTTGACTGTACATTCCAATTCCAAGACCGGCATGAGCGGCAGGAGTTACGCCGACACTTCTTCTTCTCATTGATTTTACAGTTTTAAATTCACCAGCAAGTCCAGATGGCAAGTTTTGAGGAATATCTGGCGCCTCTTGACTCACATACGGGAATGAAATTTTATTCTCAAATGCGAAATGCGCTGCTCCTTCACCTGCAAGAAGCATCATTTCTCGAACAACTTCTGCTGACTCATACGAAGAAATTTCGTAAATTGAAACTTTCTTAGTTTCAGGCTCAACAGTAATATGAACTTCTGGAAGATTAATATTTATTGCTCCTTGTGAACTGCGTCTTTTAAGATTTTTTCTTGCAATTTCAAACAAAGGTTTAAGTTCAGGACTTTCTTTTCTTAAATCTGCTTCTTCATAAGTAATACATTCAACATTAACACAAGTTTTAAATACTTTACATTCCTTTATTGCACAATTGTTTTCAAGTAAAAGTCTAAATGAAAGTGCAAAACTTTTGCGTTTAAGACCAAGAGCATAGTCAGCAAGTGATTCTTCTGCCAACATACGACTTGCACCTTCTGGAATGTAAAGTGTAGCACCTCGTTCTCTTGCAGCTTTATCAATTGAACTTTCTGGCATTACTGTACTTGCTGGATCTGCAATATGAACCCAAAGATAAGTTCCATCAAACGAAATTGCATCGTCTGGATCTTTTGACCATTTGTTATCGATTGCATAAGCAACTGAAGAAACTTCAAGGCGCTCTTCTTCTGGAGGAGATTTTAGTCCTTCTTTTGCAGATTGAATAGAAAGTCCCCATCGCAAAGGATAAGGATTCCTCGTGTAATCCCAAATTCCTGTTTCAATTAAAAGCTTATGTGCTTTTTCTATATCTTGCGAAAATCCGACTTCAGTTAATGTTTTTGATTTGTCAGTTTTGCCAAGAGCGAACGCTTCAACATCACCCATAAAAATAGAATCTTCTGGTAAAAGTTTTTTTTGCTTTAAGCGCTGCAAAAAAGCTGTTCGCTTTTCTTTTTCGATTTCCTTTTCGTTTCTCTTTTTATTGAGTTCTTGAATTTCTTGTACTGAACGAAAACTGAATCTTAATGGATTTTTTTCATCAGCAATAAAAAACTGCAAACTATTTACAAGTGAATTATAAATGAACCAAACTTTTTTATCACTAAAATTGCTATCTACAAGTTGAGCAAGTTCTGAAAAATCAATTTGGTTTTCACAAGATTCATCAGAAGAAAGAAGTTCCCAAGCTTCAAGAATCTTTGATTGAATATCGGAATCAGAAAATTTAATTAAATCTTCGAATTTATATTTTTCTGGATTTTTTGATAACGAAAGAAGTACAATATCTTTATCTCTGACTTTTTGTTCTTGTAAAGTAAAACCTTTTGTTCCCAATTTTTCAAGATTTTCTTGCGTCAAAGGGAACGCACAAAATTGAATTATATATTTATCTGCTTCGATATCAGCAACTATAGCAACTTGATTTTTGTAGAGAACAATGGAATTTTTTCTAATCATAAAATGAATATATCATAATTCCAAAATCTAGTATATAAAAAGGTAGAAATTAAAAAGCGAACCTTTATTGCTAAAAGTTCGCTTTTTAATTCAAGTTAGGTTATCAATTACCAATCTTTTTTGATATCGTCAACAATGTTAACTTCATCTTCAAGAGCAAAGAATTTAGCTTTTTCCATATTAGGAATAAGGTTAATTGTATCATTAATACGGAATTGAACATTTACAGTTGTCTTTGCGATAAGGCTTTGACCTTTGTTTGACATAAGATAAAGATGTGTTTCAGCTCCAAGTGGTTCTTTGTTAGTAACTTTTAATTGCATAGCACCAGTAACTGGTTTTTCTGAATATTCAACATCTTCTGGGCGAATTCCAAACCAAATTTCTTGTCCAACATATGCTTTAAGTTTTTTCTGATGCTCAGCAGTTGGTGTAACATCAAAAGAACCTTCTTCACAAACAATTTTGCTTCCTTTTTCAAGAACTTTTACTTTAAGGAAGTTCATTGGAGGTGTTCCGATAAATCCAGCAACGAATTTATTAATTGGATTGTTGTAAAGATACAAAGGTGCTCCAATTTGCTGAATATAACCATCTTTCATTACAACGATTTTATCACCAAGAGTCATAGCTTCAATTTGATCGTGAGTTACATAAATCATTGTAGCCTGAAGTCTATTATGAAGTTCAGCAATTTCAGCACGCATTGTTACACGAAGTTTAGCATCAAGGTTTGAAAGAGGTTCGTCAAACAAAAATACTTTAGGATTACGAACAATAGCACGTCCTACAGCAACACGCTGACGCTGTCCTCCAGAAAGAGCTTTTGGTTTACGATTAAGATATTGTTCCAAGTCGAGCATTTTAGCAGCAGCTTTTACACGACGATCAATTTCGCTTTTATCCATGCGGCGAATTTTAAGACCGAATGCCATGTTGTCATATACTGACATATGTGGATACAAAGCATAATTCTGGAATACCATGGCAATGTCACGATCTTTTGGTGGAACATCGTTCATTTCTTTTCCGTCAATGAAAAGTTTTCCTTTTGAAATATCTTCGAGTCCTGCAATCATTCGAAGAGTTGTTGATTTACCACAACCAGATGGTCCTACAAAAACACAGAATTCTTTGTCTTCAATAATGATATTAGAATCTGTTACAGCTTGTACATTACCATCATAAATTTTGGTAATTCCTCTAAGTTCTACTCTAGCCATTTTTGGCCTCCTTTTGATTCATTTCTGAATCGAATTATATTATTGATACTATTTTATTCTAGAAAATCGCATAAGTCAATTTTTTATTAGAAAAATTATTCACTTTTTTTAATAATTTTTTCGTTTAGATTCGGAATTATTAGAAAGAATTTTGTGTTTTTTCAAAAATTAAAAGTGCAAGATTTTGCTCAACTGGAACATCGTGAGTATAATTTTGAAACATATTCAAAATATAGCGAAGTTTTTCTTGTGCGGAATTTTCAGTACTTTGCCGAAAAGCTTGACGAATCCGCGATTTTCCAAAAGATTCGCCTTGAAGATTTTTTGCATTTTCAAATGCCTTTGAATAAAGAATAACCGCATCACCTTCTTTGACACTAAAACCAATTCCTTTGTAATTCATTTCAAAATTAGTTACTCCAAGCGATTTTTCAGATTGAAGATTATAACTTTCAGAATCAATTTGAATTGCCTTGCATATTGTAGCATTTTTATTTCTGAAAAACGCTGGCGAATGTCCAATATTCACATATTCAATGCGAGAATCAAAAATTCGAATAAGAATTCCAGAAATCAAATTATCATTTTTTTGTTTTTCGTTAAAAATTTTAGAATTTATATTTTGCATAATTTTTACAAGCGGAATCTTTTTTTCATTTGTAAATTCAGCACGAACAATTTTTTTTGTAAGTTCTAAGATTTGCTTTGCAGTTTCTAAATTTCCATCAATAAAAAATAGTGCTAATCCGTTAAGTTCATTATTTTCAATAAATAAATCATACACAATTTGAGCATCATAATTGATAAAATATGCGACATCATAATTTTTTAATGAATTATTTTGAGCAATTTTATAAGTTTGAAATTTCGGCAATA
>CAZOTD010000159.1:0-4110 GCA_964582685.1 uncultured Treponema sp.
TTCCAAATCGTCCAATGTGTCCCAAAGTTCTTTTGGAAGATGTTTGCCGAATTTTGGATAGTGATTTTCACGAACATCTTTAACTTCTTTCTTCCAACCTTCAATATCAACTTTAAGAATTTCTGGTAAAGTTTTCTTGTAGTAGTCAGCAAGACCATCTGTATTCAATGCTCCATCTTTTGGCATAAGTCCTATTGGAGTATCAACTGCATTATCAACACCATCACAGCGCTCAAAAATCCAAGCAAGAATGCGGCTATTGTCGCCATATCCTGGCCACATAAATCCGCCTGGTAAATCAGCATTGTTATCGTCTTTGCGGAACCAGTTTACATAGAAAATTTTTGGCAACTTTTCTTTATCAGCAGCGGCATTACCAACATTAATCCAGTGCTGGAAATAATCACCCATGTTATATCCACAGAATGGAAGAATTGCAAATGGATCTCGGCGAATTTTTCCAACATCGGCAGCATTAATTGTAGAAGCAGCTGTAATTTCTGAACCTACAATTGAACCCAAGAATACACCATGTTCCCAAGAACGAGCCTGATGTACAAGAGGAACAGTTGAAGGACGACGACCACCAAACAAAATTGCAGAAATTGGAACTCCTTCTGGACTTTCCCAATCGTCAGCAATACAAGGGCATTGTTTAGCAGGAGCGGTAAATCGTGCATTTGGATGAGCGAATTCTTCGCCTTTTGGTGACTTATCTTTTGGAAGTGCGTCACGAACATTTCCTTTCCAGTCAACTAACTTGCCTTTTGCAGGATATCCAATTCCTTCCCACCAAACATCACCATCTTCTGTAAGAGCACAATTTGTAAAAATTGTATTTTTTTCTGCTGCAACAAGAGCGTTTTTGTTGCTTTCTGCAGATGTTCCTGGAGCAACACCAAAGAATCCTGCTTCTGGGTTAATAGCATAAAGACGACCATCTTTACCAAATTTCATCCAAGCAATGTCATCACCGACAGTTTCAACTTTCCAGCCAGGAATTGTAGGAATAAGCATTGCAAGATTTGTTTTTCCACAAGCACTTGGGAAAGCACCTGTAACATATTTTACTTCGCCGTCTGATTGGCGAGTAAGTTTTAAGATAAGCATGTGTTCTGCAAGCCAACCTTCTTCGCGTGCAATAACAGTTGCAATACGAAGTGCAAAACATTTTTTTCCAAGAAGAGCGTTTCCACCATATCCAGAACCGTAAGACCAAATAAGGTGTTCTTCTGGAAAGTGGCTGATATATTTGTGTTCAACATCTGCACAAGGCCAAATTCCATTGTCTTTTTCGCCATTGTTGAGTGGTTTACCAACTGAATGTAAACATGGAACAAAGTTATCATCAAGATATTGCCAAACTTTTTCTCCAGCACGAGTCATAATGTCCATATTCAAAACTACATATTCGGAATCTGTAAGTTCAATTCCATATTTTGCAATTGGAGAACCAAGTGGTCCCATACAGAAAGGAATTACATACATTGTACGACCATGCATACATCCTTTATAAAGACCAGACATAGTGGCTTTTAATTCTGCTGGGGCAATCCAGTGATTTGTTGGACCTGCATCTTCTTCTTTTACAGAAGAAATAAAAGTACGAGATTCAACACGTGCGACATCGCTTGGAAGCGAACGAAACAAGAAACTGTTAGGTTTCTTTGTCAATGGTGTTGCAAGACCTGCATCGACACATTTTTGCATCAAGCGGTCATATTCTGCTGTAGAACCATCACAAACTACAACTTCATCTGGTTCACACATCTTAACGCATTCATCAATCCATGCTTTGATTTTTGCATTTTTAATGTCATTAACTGTCATTGAAAAACTCCTGTATAGTTTTGATAACTTTCAAAAAAGAAAGCCAAAAAATCTTATAATAACTATACAAATTTTCAAAAGTAAATTCAATGAATTTTATAGCGTAATAGTAATTTTTGCCCCATTTGTATTTTCATCGTTAGAAGCACAAATTGTTCCGCCAAGACTTTGAACAATAGTTTTCGCAATGGAAAGTCCAAGCCCACTACCGCCAACACTTCTTGTATGTGCGTCGTCGCCTCTGAAAAATCGTTCAAATACATGTTCTAGAATTTCTTTTGAAAAACCTTGTCCGTTATCGCTAATTGAAATGATCGTTTTTTTATCTTTTGAAACCGCCTTAAAATTAATTACAATTGGTTTTGAACAAAATTTTAAACTGTTTGAAATTAGAATCATAAATACTTGATGCAGCAAAGCATAATCTGTATTTATAGAAAGATTTTTCGGAAAATCAAAATTCAACACAGCGGAATTATCAAGAACTTCCAATTCTTGCACGATTTCGTCTGTAAATTCCGAAAGTAAAAATGATTCCTTTTGTGGCAGAATTTGTCCATTTTCAATTTTTGTCATTTGAAGCAAATTATAAATTATTGTTTCCATTGCTTTTGTTTCAGAAATAATAGTGGCAATAGATTTTTCAAGTTGTTTAGAATCATCTTTTCCCCAGCGACGAATGAGATTTGCTTGCCCCAAAATTACTGCTACTGGAGTTTTAAGTTCATGGGAAACATCGCTTGTAAATTGTTTTTCTCGTTCAAAATCAATTTTAAGTCTATTGAATAAGTCGTTGAAAGTTTTTGCAAGTTCATCTAATTCATCACCATTATTTTTTACAGAAAGTAATAAATCAAGATTTGTACTTGAAATTTGTTTTGCACTTTCAGTCATTTTTACTATTGGATTCATAATTCGCTTTGCGATAAACCAAGTTATAAAAAAACAAATTATGAAAATTGGAATTAACGAAAGCAAAAGTTGTTGTGGAAATCTTTTTTTCATTTGATATACATGATCGTTTTGTAAATCTATCCAAATTTGAATAATTACATTTGGATATTTTTCCAACGGGTGTGCCAGATAAATAATGTTGATTTCAGGTTCATTTGCGGTTTTTCTTTGGTGATAGGATTTTGTTTTTTTTCCTGTTTGAGAAAGCAAAAAAATTTCATCAGAATTAGTTGCGATTATGTTTATTTTTTTTTCTTCAATATTGTAGATTAAAAAATTTATGTAGCGTGGAACTTTTCTTATTGAATAAGGTTCATTGGAATTTTCTGTTATAATTTTGTTGTAATTTATTTCGAGAATATCTGCAAAGTGATAAATGTCACCACTTCTTTGTCGGTTAATGTCTCCAATTTGAATTCTTGCAAAAATGAAGATGAGCATTATTACAACACTTGAAAGAAAGAATGTAAATCTAAAAGCAAGCTTTGCAGAAATTGATAATTTTTTTTTCTGAAACATAAAATTCCTTTTGACAAATATTCAAAAAATTTCTTTTATTCACTTACAAGTTTGTAGCCTACGCCTCGTATTGTTTTAATGTATTCTTCTTTGACAATATTATCGATTTTAGAACGAAGATAACCAATGTAAACATCAATTGTATTTTCATCAATAAAATAATCTTTGCCCCAAATTACTTCAATAAGATTTCTTCTCGAAAAAACTTTATTTGGATTTTCTACAAGGGTTTTAAGCATGAGATATTCAGTTTTGGAAAGATATATAGGTTGACCTTTTAATTTTACAACCATTTCATTAGGAATTATTTCAAGTTCGCGAATTTTAAGAATTGTTGCGGAAGATTCGGTTTGTGGAATTCTTCTTAAAACGGCACGCATTCTTGCAAGAAGTTCTTCAATTTCAAATGGCTTTGGAATATAATCGTCTGCGCCTGCATCAAGTCCGTTTACACGGTCGTAAGTTTCTCCTCTTGCTGTAACCATAATTATAGGAACTTTGGAAACTTTTCTGATGCGACGTAAAACTTCATGTCCATTTAATTCAGGAAGCATTACATCAAGAAGAACTAAATCTGGAACAAATTTTTCAAATTCTACAAGAGCTTGACGACCAGTTTCTGCGATACAAGTATCAAAACCTTCGTGTTTAAGTTCAAGATTAATAAAATCGCTTATTCCTGGATCGTCTTCAACAATTAAAATACGCAATTTTTTTTCGTTGTTTTCCATAAGAAATATTCTTTTAACTAAAGTTTTTCCTTAATCTATTTGAAGTAGTTTAAATAATTATAGTTCAAATGTGACT
>CAZOTD010000160.1:0-4045 GCA_964582685.1 uncultured Treponema sp.
TTAAAGTAAAACACAAAGACAGTTGCTGCAAATCTTGTTCTTCATCTTCCTGTTGCGCAAAAAAACAAAAAGATTGTTGTGATGGAAAAGGTTCTAGGAAACATTCTGGTAGACATTCTGAAAAATCTTGAAGTTTAAAAAGGGACTAGATGGGAAGATGTTAATTTTTTTCAAAATGATTTTTCCAGTGATATTGGGGATGCTCTTTTTGGTAAATATTCCCAAAGTAAAAATTTGTCTTTTAGTTTTGATTCTCCAGATTCAAGTAGCGATGGGGAATTGAAAAAAAAATGGATAATTAACAATGGAACTCGTTATCTTCTTAAAGGTGGAAGAAAAACATTCCAGCAAGAGCCTTTTAATGAAGTTTTGGCTTCAAAGATTTGTGATGAATTAAATATTCCTCATGTACCGTATAAACTTATAAAAAAAAGAGATAATCAGTTTTATTCCTCTTGCCCATGTATGATTGATGAAAATACAGAGCTTGTTTCTGCTTGGGAATTGTTCAATACAGCAATGAAAACAAACAACATGTCATATTTTGAACAGTTTACAGAAGGAATGAAGAATTGTAATTTTGATTTTGATGAAAAGGCAAAACAAAACCTTTCAGTTATGTTTTCCCTTGATTATCTTGTTGCAAATACAGACCGCCATTTTAAAAATTTTGGTTTTATAAGAGATGTAAATACTCTTGAATGGAAAGGACTAGCCCCAATTTATGATACTGGAAATTCTATGTTTTATGATGAGGGCATTTATAATTTAAAAAATCCAAAACTTAGAATGACAGAAAAAATAAAGGCAACGCCATTTAATTCAAATCATAAAAAACAGCTTGCATTGATTATCAAGAATTGTGGAACTCCTAAAATTGACTTTTCAGTTCTAAAGAAAAAAGAAATTGATAAATGGTTTTCTAAACTATTGGAGCAAAATCCTCAAAATGATTTTGACCGTAGTCATATTTTAGGAAATATTTTAAACAACAGAGTAGAAGAACTTCAAAAGGTTATTCATTCTTTAGAAAAAACACAATCTAAATCCATTTCCGATGATGACAGAATGTCAATCGCTGATTAACAAAACAACCGCCCGGATTGGACGTCTGTTTTGTTTAGAACACTTTTACTGTTTTACAAGCGTTACCACACAGTTTTCCAAATCCTAATTTGTAATTTTGAATGCCAAGTTAAAATTGAAACTTAATGAATTATCTGTCGGTGAATGTCCAAAAATAAAAAAAGTTGTATAAAGTGAAGCGTTGCACTAAAAAGCAAAATTCCAATCAAGAGGAAAATTCCGTTTAAATCTGAATATATAAAAAAATATTATTTTGGCTATATATTTAATACCAGATAACAAGTATTCTTTTTATATTACTTTATAAAGAGAGGTGAAAGTATGGAAAAAAGAATACTTACTATTCAGGATATTTCATGTGTCGGAAAATGTTCAATTACTGTTGCATTGCCATTAATTTCGGCATGTGGAATTGAATGTGCAATTTTACCGAGTTCAGTTTTATCAAATCATACTGCTCCCGGATTTACTGGTTGGACTTTCAAAGATTTAACAGATGAAATGCCAAAAATCGAGCAACAATGGCATAAAGAAAAAATTGACTTTGATGCTTTTTATACAGGCTATGTTTCTAAAGCACAAATTCCGGCAATTCTTAGCATTATGAATAGTACTGCACGAAAAAATGCAATCAGAATTGTAGATCCAGTAATGGCAGATAACGGAAAACTTTACGCAGGCTTTGATAGCGATTTTCCACAAGAAATGAAAAAACTTTGCCAAGGCGCTGACATAATTATGCCAAATTTAACAGAAGCTTCTCTACTACTTGGAATTGAATACAAAACTTCATATACAAAATCGGAAATTGAAGAAATTGCAAAGCGTCTACACGACTTGGGAGCAAAAAATGTTGTTCTTACAGGCGTAAGTTTTAAAAATGACGAACTTGGAGTTTGCGTTTTCGATGGAAATAAATATGACTATTATTTTAATCAAAAGATAGACGCAAATTTCCATGGAACTGGCGATATTTTTGCTTCAATTTTGACAGGAAGTTTTTTGCGTGGAAAATCACTTCTCGAAAGTGCTTCGATTGCTTGCGATTTTGTTGTTGAATCAATCAAACAAACAATTACAGACAAAGATTATTGGTACGGCGTAAAGTTTGAAAAAGTAATTCCATTTCTTGTAAAACGACTTGAAAAATAAAAAACTGTTTGACTTTACTAATTCTAAATAAAAAGTGCATCTCCTAAAATTGAACTTTATTTGTCCAACTTTAGAGGTGCACTTTATATTAAATTCAACTTTATACTAAATTCGCATGAAATCTTTTTTATTCAAATCGTTTATCTTCAATACGCTTTGTTTTCTTTTCCGAACGCGGAAGTTCGCCGATTCCGACAACTTCAACTTTTGGCGTCATATTGTATTTTTGTTTAAAGAAATATTGAATTCCTAAGGAAGCTTCAGCACGATCAGTTCCCCCTTCTACTTCGACAAAAAGTGTCATTTGATCTTTTCCATTTTCATGCTCAATTACCGCTCGATATTCCGAAGAAGTTCCTGGCACAGATTTTATTACATCTTCGATTGTACTCGGAAAAATAATATTTCCTTTGACTTTTACCATATCATCGCTACGTCCAAGAATTTGTGTTATTCGAGGAAACGAACGACCACAAGGACATTTTTCTGTTACAAAAGCAGCAAGGTCGTGTGTTCTAAATCGAAAAAGTGGAGCTCCTTCTTTTACAAGCGTTGTAAGCGTAATTTCGCCAATTTGTCCATCTGGAACAGGAAGCCCTGTTTGCGGGTCAAGAATTTCAACATAAATAAAATCGTCAAAAATATGCATTCCAGCATCCGATTTGTCGCAGTTAATTCCGATTCCTGGACCGTAACATTCTGTAAGACCATAAATGTCGTAAAGTTCTATGCCAAGAATATTTTTAATACGCTCACGCATTTTTTCGCCCCAACGTTCCGAGCCAATTACGCCTTTTTTTAATTTTATGTTTTTCCCGATTTTACGCACTTCAACTTGTTCAGCAAGTAAAAGTGCATAAGAAGAAGTTGCACAAATGACAGTCGATTGCAAATCCTGCATCATCATAAGTTGCTTTTCTGTATTTCCAGGTCCCATTGGAATCGCCATCGCACCAAGTTTTTCGCAACCTGCTTGAAAACCAATTCCGGCAGTCCAAAGACCATAGCCTGGCGTAATTTGAATTCTGTCTTTTTTGTTAATTCCAGCAAGTTCATAACAACGAGCAAACATTGTTGCCCAATCGTCTACATCTTTTTTTGTATAAGGAATGATTACTGGTGCGCCCGTTGTTCCTGATGAAGAATGAATGCGCACAATTTCTTCGTCGGGAACAGCAGCAAGACCAAGTGGATAAGCGTTGCGAAGATCTTCTTTTGTACAAAAAGGAACAAGACGCTCAAAAGAATCTTGATCTTTAATATCATCGGGATTTACATTTTTAAATCGTTCTGTGTAAAAAGGATTGTTACAATTTTTTACGCGTTTAATTTGAGAACGAATCTGTTCAAGTTGTAATTCTGTAAGTTGCATATTTTGTCCTTAAAAAAGTTTGTTTTCGTTTCTGTATATAATAACGCGAAAAAAGCGAACTGTCAAATTATACAAAAAGCACATTTTTATGAACAGAAGTTTTCCGTTCAGACGCATAAATTTGCACTTTTGTTAAACTTCAATCATCAGATAGGCAACTTTTCCTTACTTATTAGTAATTACAAGTTGCAAGTAGACAGTGAACAGTAGATAGAAAAACTGTGAGCTGTAAACTGTTACGAAGAATCCCATCGCCAACAGATTGTCAGGTCAAGCTCGACAATGACAGATTGCAAAGAGATGTTTCGCGGCTAACGCGCTCAACATGACAAACGTCCGTGCTGCTTGTTTCTATTCACCCGCTAGTTGAATGTCATATCTTTGACTTTCTTGTATACTTTTATTTGAAAAAGAGAGTCGAGAACATTGCGGAAG
>CAZOTD010000161.1:0-4010 GCA_964582685.1 uncultured Treponema sp.
AAATATATGTATTTGAAAAAACTGGTTGGTTTTCATTTACAAAAGTTTTGCACGAAAAAGGTTCACATAAAAATTTTAAAGTTATTAAACCATCATTGTTTGGAAGAATTTTAAAAGATTGTTTTTCAATTTCTTCACTTGGATTAATTGAATGACTTTTATCAAAAGTTAAAGTTTGATTTTCAAAATTAAAAACGAGTTCAACATAATTACGTTTATTATCAAAAATTGTAAAAGAAATTTTTGCGTTTTTTGCTTGTTCGTTAGTGCTTTTTAATTTTTCATCGGCAAATCTTATTTTAAGTAAAAGTTCACAATTTGGATAATTGTATTTTGTGAAAGATGCAATCATATTTTTATAAATCGTTCCAGAAATAAAAGACGATTTTTCTTTTTTCAATTTGATTTTTTTTTGATATGCACGAGAAAAAGGAAAATTAAGTTTAAATTTATTTGCATTCATAAATTTGAGTATATAGCAAAATTCAATAACTTGCTAGAAAAGATTTAGTTGTGTATTATAAGAATATGAATACAGAAATTTCAGAAGTTATTGAAGCATCAAGAAAAATCGTAATTAAAATTGGTTCAAATACATTGGCAAAAACTGATGGAACTCAAAATACAGAATTTATGACAGATTTTGCCCGACAATGTGCAGATTTAATCAAACGTGGAAAGCAAATTGTTTTAGTTTCCTCAGGCGCTCAAGTTGCCGGAGTTTCTACAACAAAGGAATGGGCAAGAAAAAAAGATGTTCATTATCGGCAAGCATTGTGTTCAATTGGACAAGTTGAACTTATGCATCAATGGCGAAAAGCGTTTCAAGCACAAAATATTCATATTGGACAATTACTTTTAACAAAAGAAGATTTTGAAAATGAGCATCGTTCTCTTAATATCAGAAATACTTTGTTCACACTTGTTGACGAAGGCGTTGTTCCAATTATTAACGAAAATGATTCTGTATCATTTGCAGAAATTAAAATTGGCGACAACGACAATCTTAGTGCATTAACTTCGATTTTGTGGAGTGCAGATTTGCTGATTCTTTTTAGCGACATTGATGGAATTCATTCAGACAATCCAAAAACAAATCCAAACGCAAAACTTATCGAAACAGTAACATCAATTTCACAATTGCGAAAGTCAATAAAAATTGGAGAAGCGAGCGAATTTGGAACTGGCGGCATAGAAACAAAAATCGAAGCAGCAGAAAAAACAACTGTTTATGGAATTCCACTTTTGCTTGCAAATGGTTCCAAAGACAAAATCTTAGAAAATCTCGTAAACGGAAATTCAACTGGAACTTTATTTTTGGTAGAATAATTCTGTTCTCAAAATAAAAATTAGGAGGTGACTGTGAACAAAATTGTAACATTTGGAGAATTAATGCTTCGACTTATGCCTGAAGGTCATCATCGTTTTGTTCAAGTAAATAATTTTAATGCGGAATTTGGGGGCGCTGAAGCGAATGTTGCAGTGAGCCTTGCAAATTTTGGAATGGATTCATATTTTGTAACAAAACTTCCAGAACATCAAATCGGTCAGTCGGCTCTTAACAGCATTAGAAAATTTGGCGTGAAAACAGATTTTATCGCAAGGGGCGGACAACGGCTCGGAATTTATTTTTTAGAAAAAGGTGCATCACAACGAGGAAGTCTTTGTATTTATGATCGAAAAAATTCTTCCTTTGCTGAAAGTTCTGCTTGCGATTATGATTGGAATAAAATTTTTGCAGATGCAAAATGGTTTCATATTACAGGCGTAACGCCAGCACTTTCTAAAAATGTTGCAATGCTAGTTCTTGATGCTTGCAAAATTGCAAAATCAAACGGAATTTCAATTTCGTGTGATTTAAATTATAGAAGCAAGTTATGGACAAAATCGCAAGCAAAAAAAACAATGACAGAAATTGCAAAATATGTTGATGTTTGCATTGCCAATGAAGAAGACGCACTCAATGTCTTCGGAATTAAAACACAAAAAACAAATGTCGATAGCGGAATCATTGATAAAAATGCGTTTGAAAGAACAGCTATTGAACTTTCTAAAAAGTTTGGTTTTCAAAAAGTTGCAATCACTTTAAGACAATCTATTAATGCAGATTTTAATAAATGGTCGGCATTGCTTTATGATGGCAAAGAAACTTTTTTTAGCAGAGAATATTCAATTCAAATTGTAGAAAGAGTTGGTGCTGGCGATGCTTTTGCCGCTGCTCTAATTTTTGGGTTGTTGCAACAACAAAAAAAAATTACAAGTTTTGAAACGTCGGCTCAAGTTGTGGAATTTGCAAGTGCCGCTAGTTGTCTAAAACACACAATAGAAGGCGATTTTAATCAAGTTTCTGTTGAAGAAATCTTAAAACTTGTAAATTCCGAAGGCACTGGAAGAGTTTCGCGATAATCAGCAAATTAGATTTTTGCGAAAGTGGCAAGTTTAATTGGATTTTCAAAATAAAGAGTTGGGCGTTGAAAATCTGCTTTTTAATTCATACAATTATAAAAGCGAATCATTTTGTTCTATGAATATCAGTTGAATTTTATGAGAAAAAAATTGCCCGATTTCAAAAACCGGGCATGAAAAAAATTATCGATTCAATTGCACTTTGGATAGCAATTAGGAGGAAAGAAAATATTGCCAAAGCACAATTATTTATGGCTAAATATAAAATATAGCATAATTTAATTATGTTCAAGAGAGTTTAGTAAAATTTTTGCTAAATTCACCAAAATTCACTTAATAATTGTGTAAAATTTGCAATATTTCACATATTTTACTGTTTTCTGCATTAAATGTGGTTTGTTTGTAAAAAGGAGAAAATAAATGAAAATTGGAATTATCGGTGCAATGGAACACGAAGTAAAATCGTTGTGCGAAAAAATGAAAAATCCTAAAATTAAGAATATTTGTTCTAGCAATTTTTATTGTGGAAAATTATACGACAAGGAAATTGTTATTGTACAATGTGGAATTGGAAAAGTTAATGCCGCATTAAGAACACAACTTTTAATTTCGAATTTTGGAATTACGCATCTTATCAATACAGGAATTGCAGGTGCAATGGCAAGTGGACTTGGAATTTTTGATTTTGTTGTTTCGCAAAAAACTGTTTATCATGATTTTGATACAACTGCTTTTGGTTATAAACTTGGGCAAGTTCCTGGAATGGCAACAGAATTTGTTGCAGACGAAGCAATGGAAAAAATCGCTATAACCGCTTTTGAAAAAACTGAAATTGCAAAAAAACATAAACTTATCACAGGCTTGATTGCCTCAGGCGATCAATTTATTTCTGGTGGGGAACGTAAAGAATTCATTAAGAAAACTTTTAATCCCGCTTGTGTTGAAATGGAAGGTTGTGCGATTGCACATGTTGCAACTGTAAATAAAATTCCTTTTATCATAGTTCGTTGTATGTCTGATATGGCAGATGACAATGTTCAATCTGTTTACAATTTTAACGAAGACGAAGCGGCAATTATTAGTGCAACTTTTGTAGAATCAATTATTGAAAATTTTTAATGTCGCTTTGGTTTATTTAATGCTTAATGCAAAAAAAATATTACTGCTTTCTAAAAATAAAGAATTGCGGACGGATAACAAAATTTTTTGGCATAATAAAAAATTATACTGACCAAAAAAAAGTTTTATTTTAAAAATTTTTATTTCTCTGTTATTTTAAATGTGGTGGAAACGCCAAGCTTATAAGATGATTGATTTATCCAAATCAACGTTTAAAAGCGGTCGCTAAAATCGCGTGACCACTAAAATGGCGTCAGTTTTTATCTTTTTAAGTTTGCGTTGCAAACTTTATATTTGACTTGCGATTTTTCACTTTGTTGCAAAATCGCGCTAAAAAGCCAATTCGGAAATTGATATTTCCTCATTGACTTTTTATAGGAGATTTAGATAAAAACTTTGTCTAAAATCGCACCAAAGTTTTTATCTTTATAAGTTTGCGTTGCAAACTTTATATTTGACTTGCGATTTTTCACTTCGTTGCAAAA
>CAZOTD010000162.1:0-3950 GCA_964582685.1 uncultured Treponema sp.
TACAAGGCTTTTATCATTTTATTGCAAGTGACAAAACTTCTTTATGCCAATCACAACTAAGTCTAAAAATTACGTAGATACCTACGTTTATGGAATTTACAAAAAAGGATTCACAAAGTCCATTTTTCGATGAACGCGATTTTGTCCGTTTTTGTCAGTCATTTACACAAAATATTTTACAAGGTCATGTTTTTTTCCAAATAACATAGCGAACTTTTTTTTCATCAATTGCTTTTTTTATCGCTTTTTCTCTTTCGGAAAGTTTTGAATCTCCAGTTTTTACTTCAATAAAAAGAATTTCATCGATTGTGCATTTTTCATTTTCATTTTGGGAATTTTCAAGTCCGACAAATGCAATAAAATCTATAGGTTTTCCTAAAAATTTTACTTCATCATAATTAGCAGGAAAATCTGGAAGAAGTGGTGCAAGTTGCTCTGATATTTGCCCTGTGATTACTGCTTTTGAGCGTTTGATTGCATCAATTCTTTCATGCTTGATATTTTTTTGAAATTTGCTTTTTTCTGTCAAAGTTCCAATAATTTTTCCAAGAATGAAAAAAAGTATAAGCAAAAAAAATAGAATACAAATTGTAAAAAGTTGTTCTTTTTGTGAAAGTTTTGAAAATAATTCCTGCATGAGTAAAATCTATCATATCATTTACAGCCAAATCAAGTTTTGCTTAGTATTATTTTACATATTTAACAATGTTACTTGTAACAACGAATTTCTGTGTTATAATATTTACAAAACAAATGAAGATATTGATTGGAGTATGTTATGAAAAACTTTTTAAAAAAAATTAAAATTTTATCAATTTTAGTTTTACCTTTCTTTTTCACTTCTTGTATAGATTATCTTGAATCACTTTCGTATGAAGATGGAAAATATCACGTTGTTGTAAAATTGACTACATCTAAATCTATTTTAGAACTTGCAGAATATGATGGAGAAAATTTATTTTCTGAAATTACAGAAAATATTGCAAATATTGATTCTGCTAATGTTACAATGATTGATGCAGATGATGATATAGGTATTATGTATGTTGCAGATGTTGATTCTAAAAATCCAGGCAACAATAAAGATATTATTCCAGAAATTAGCAAAAATAAAATTTATATACCTTTTCTTCTTAGCGATTTAAATGATACTTCTCTTCAAAATATGCAAAATGATGCAGATGAATTTTCTCTAATGATGACAGAAATGTTTTTTTCAACTTCAAAAGTGCGAATTCTAGTTGATAAAAATATTGTTAAAAATATTAAATCTGTTTATTTTGCTGGCTCAAAAAATGTACCAATTACATTTTTTGATTTTGGTAAACAATATTATCTTGAAATCCCAATGACGCTACTTTTAAGTAAAGAAATGCCAGATTTTTCTCGAATCGTGATTGAAACTCTATAGCAGATGTAAATTAAATTTAGTATAATGCCTCTTATGATAAATTCATTACCAGAAAATTTAAAAGGTGTTAATATCCATTTTGTTGGAATTAAAGGAACTGGAATGGCAGCACTTGTAGAAATTTTATTTAATGCAGGTGCTGTAATTACAGGTTCTGATGTTTCTGAGCGTTTTTATACTGATGAAATTCTTGAAAAACTTGGACTTAAAGCACTTGCTTTTTCAACTGAAAATATTACAGATAAAATTCAATATGTAATTTATTCTTCTGCATACAAACTTGATAAGAATCCAGATTTAATTGAAGCAGTTAAAAAACATATTCCTTGCATTTCGTATACGCAAGCATTAGGTAATTATAGCGAACGTTCATATTCTTGTGGAATTTGTGGAGTTCACGGAAAAACGAGTACAACTGGAATTACAGGAACGATTTTAAAAGAATTTGATTTGCCAGTTCAAGTTCTTGCAGGAAGTGTGATAAACTCATTTGGAAATTCTTGTACATATACTTCGCCTTTAATAAAAACAATTGACGCAAAAAAGACAAAATACTTTATTGCAGAAACTTGCGAATATCAGCGCAATTTTATGTCTTTTTATCCAAAAAAAATAATTCTCACATCTGTAGAAAGTGATCATCAAGATTATTATCCAACTTATAATGATATTCAAAATGCATTTGTTGATTATATTTGTAAACTTCCTAAAGGTGGAGATTTGATTTTTTGTGCTGACGATGAAGGCGCTGTCGAAACTGCAAGTATTGTAAGAGAAAAACGTGACGATATTAATTTTATTCCTTATGGAACGAATGCAAAAGGAGATTTTCATCTTACTTTTAAAAAAGTTCAAAATGAAAAAAATGCGTTTGAACTTGATTTATTTACTAAAAATAAAAATATCAATGACGAATTTTATCTTTCAATTCCAGGAAAGCATGAAGTTTTAGATTCAGTTGCAGCAATCGCTTTAGCCTGTCAACTTTTACGTCAAGAAAACCTTAATCCTCTCGATTATGCGACAAAAATTTCATCTGGTCTTAAAAAATTTTCTGGTGGAAAACGTCGAAGTGAAATAGTTGCAAGATTTAAAACTAGTTCAGGAAACGATGTTCTTGTTATCGATGATTATGGTCATCATCCAACTGCAATCAATACAACGCTTGAAGGTTTTCGAGAATTCTACAAAGGTAGAAAAATTATTGTTGATTTTATGAGCCACACATACAGTCGAACAAATGCACTTTTAGAAGAGTTTGCACAATGTTTTAGTTGTGCTGATGAACTTATCCTTCATAAAATTTATTCTTCTGCTCGCGAAAATCCATCTGACTTTAACATTACAGGACAAACGCTTTTTCAAAAAGTTCTTCAGACTGGAAAAGATGAAACTTGTGTTCATTATTTTGAAGAAGTTCTTGATGCTAAGGATTTTGTATTACAGGAAATTGAAAAAAAACTTCCAGCAGAATATCCTGACGGTTATCTTTTTGTAACAATGGGAGCAGGCGATAACTGGAAACTTGGAAGAGCGATTTTATAAATTTTAAAACTATTGCAATTGGTTTTGAAATTTATCTGATTTTTTTATTTCTTCATAACTTGAATTTTTAAAACTTTTCTTACTGTAGATTTTAAAACTTCAACAATAAGATTTTCGTATTCAAACTTTGTTTCGTTAACTGGAATTTCTCCAAGCACTTCGATGACCCAGCCACTAACTGTATTAGCTTCGAATTTTTCCAGTTCTTTGGAATTTAATCCTAAAACTTCAAATGCATAATCTAGTGGTGTATTGCCATTAAAAATAAAATGGTTATTGTTTATTTTCTTATGATAAGAAATTTTTTGGTCATGTTCATCGTAAATTTCGCCAACGAGTTCTTCAAGAATATCTTCAATTGTAACAATTCCTGCAGTTCCACCGTATTCATCAATTACAATTGCAAGTTGGGCGCGTTTATTTTGAAGGTCTTTAAGCAATTTTGAGATTTTTGTATGTTCCGTTGTGAAGTGTGCTTCTTGAATAATATCAGAAAGTGAACCAGATTTTGTTGTATAAAGATTATAAAATTCTTTGATATGAATTAATCCAACAATCGTATCAATAGAATCTTTGTAAACTGGAAGGCGTGAATGTCCAGATTTATTGAATGTTTTTAAAATTTCGTCAAAACTGCTTGTAATTTCAACAGCTGCAAGATTTACTCGTGGTGTAAAAATATCTGTAACTTCAAGATCATCAAATTCAATTACAGAGCGAATAAGTTTTGTTTCATCTTGTTTTAAAGTTCCGTCTTCCTGTGCTTCTTCAACAAATGTCATAATTTCAGCTTCGGTAATTATTTCTTCTTTTTTTATTTTGAAAATTTTTCCAATCAATAATTGCCATCCAGAAAGCAAAAAATTAAAAGGATAAAGAATGTAATACAAAATCTTAATAATTGGATAAAAAGCCATTGCAATTTTTTCTGGATATGCTTTTGCAATGAATTTTGGTGTAATTTCTCCAAAAAGAAGAACAGCCACTGTTACAA
>CAZOTD010000163.1:0-3892 GCA_964582685.1 uncultured Treponema sp.
AAAAATTGTTCCTAAGAAAAATAAAATGCATAAGATTGAAAAAATTAAATCTAAAATTCTAAAGTTTTTTTGTGAATTCATAAAAGCCTCCTTTTTAGTTAGCATATTCTAACAAAAATATGATTTATAGTCAAATTATGTTCGTTCCAAATACATTTAGGTCACTCAATCGCTGATGGAAGAATGCGATTCAAACTTAGCGGCAAACTCATCGAAAATCAAAAAACTGAGGGATTCATGCGGTCGGTAGTGGCGGTAGAATTTAGCTTCGTTCAAATGACATTATCAAGATACATTTTTTTGTAATCAAAATTGCTATCGCAAAACGCTATTGATTGCTACGTTTATGTGGCAAATTTTAAGATTCTTACGTTATAATAAAACTATCAACAGATGCAGTTACATTGCAAAATGTAGCCAAACATTTTGGTTATCACCCAAACTACATTTCATCCCTTCTACACAAAAAAACTGGACGCATGTTTTCCAAGATTCTACTTGAAAAGCGGATGGAACGTGCCGTTCTCTTGATAAAGAACACCGACCTTCCGATTGAGAATATTTCTGAAATGCTTGGATACTCAAATCACAGCAATTTCTACAAAGCGTTCAAGGAATATTTTGGGAAAACGCCACGCGAATATAATTTTGATAATGGAAGATAATTCTACCAAACAAGTTCATTAACTATTTAACTACGCTAGTTTTCTACATCGTTTTCAAGTTTAGGGATTTTTTCCAACTTTTCCGAAAAGTGCACGGATTGCTTTTTCCTTTGCAGCGCGGTCACTTGCATCAATTTTTTCAAGAGCCGCACAGCTTTTAACTGCGTGTATTTTTCGCGCGTCAACTTCCGGGTCGTTCACGTCGAATGGAAGTCCAGCATCTAGTTTTTCAAGTTCTGTCATTTATGTTTGCTCCTTGCGTTGATGTTTATTTTATTTTTTCCAGTGCAGTTGAAATATGTTACAAAAATGTGCCATAAAATCATCTAAAAAAATCGTCATGTAGAAATTATCCAATCATCTTCCGCAAGATTTTTTCGTCTTCGTTTGGAAAAAGTTTTTTGAAGTGATTTAAAATTCGCACAAAAGATTCTTCTGGCTCGCGTTTGTAGACTTTTTCAGTAAAATCTTTTCCCATAGAAATTTCTGGCGTGGAATATTCTGTAACTCCCCAACCGTAAGTTTTTCCGTCTTTGCCAACATCATACACAAAATCACTTACAAGAACGTAGCATTGCATTTGAAGTCGCGTAATGATTGTTTCAAATCCTATGTGCCCGCCCTTTCTGTAATTACCAAGATTTTTAAGTCCGCGCGAAAGAATTGGGGCGTTTTGTTCAGCAAGTCAAAAAGCGTTTTATCAGTAAACGGCGCAAGTCCATCGTCACAGCGTGAATCAAAATCGTAACCGTCGCGTCATAACACACAGTCATCGCAAGAATCATAGCGACGAAGCAATCGCCCGAATCCAAGCAAACCGTCTTTTCTCCAGCTAAAATTGCTTCAGTTTTATCTTGCGACAACTGCGACTTTATTTCTTGTGCGAAGAAAGCCAAGCATTGAATTCTGCAACTGGAGGGCGACCTGCGATGTACGAAAGAACAGGAATGTCCGAGCGTTTTTCTTTTAACGTTTCATACGCTGGAACAGAAACAACTCCAGCCCCGCAATGTAAAATCACTGGAACGCCACTGGGAATTTCTGCATAACGATTTGCCATCTGGTCATGCGGAATGTGAAATGCGCCTTTAAATCCAGTCTTGAGCTTCCAATAATCTGTATTCACTTCTACAATCACAAGATCATTGTCGTAGTTTTCCTCCATATATTTTAGTGCATCTCCTGGAGAAAGTCCGCCAAGCCAGTTTTTTGTATTGTCAACTTTCACTCGAGAACTTGACTGTGAAAAAGCGTTTCCGCCCGCAAAAACCAAAGAGAACATCGTAACCATTGATAAAAAAAATTTTCGTTTCATTTTTTCCTCCTGAAATATAAATATTTGTATTTTGAATTTATATTTCAAATAAGCAAAAAACAATGTTCTTTGTTAAAATTTTGTGTGGCGATTTGTAAGATTTTGAATCGTTTTGTCACTTTCGTGCTTTGTTCAATTTCTAATGTCAATGCTTTATAAAATTGCTTTTAAAATCTATCGAGAACGCTTTGTAATTTTGACATTTGAAATCATATTTTCATTTTGTGAATTTGCTTTTTCACTTCTTGTTTCTTGAACTTGACCAAGGCGCAAATCTCCGTCAGCTAAATCCACTTGTACAGAATACAAAACGTTGCTTTTCCAATAGAGCGTTCCTTCAAGTTTTACAAAATATTTTCCCTCTGGAACTTTTTTCCCATTTGAATCAGTCAAATCCCAAATGAACGCTTGGCTTCCAGTCCGTAGCGTTGCACTACTTATTGCATCAATTTGTGCATTCGAAAGTAAATCTGGATTTGCAACATAAACCCATCGGTTAAGCGAATCTTCACGTCGCCTATAACCGCGCGATTTTGCAGTAAAAGCAGAAACATAAAGTGTTTTTACAACTTTGCCTTCTTCATTTTCAATCCAAAGAGCTGTTTGATTCGATGCAATTGTCGAAGTCCGATTAAAATCAAAACTTACATTCACTACAGTTTCTGCAAAAATATTTGCACAAGAAAATAAACTTAGAACTGCACAAAAGAATAATAGGAATTTTGATTTCATAATTTCACCTCGCTTTTTGTGTTTTCAAGTTTTTGTCAAATATGAATAAATTTTAATGTCAGTTTATTTATCTGTCAACAGTTGTTTTTATTTTGGCAAATTTTGAACGCTGATTGAAAATTGCAATTTCTAACAGACGTTCAAGATTCGATTATTTTTTTTATTTCTTTGGCAATTTGTTGTATTCTTCTACTGGAATTCGATTTTCCCAAACAACTCCTATTTTTTCTGGATTTGTGTTCGTTGCAAGATGTGCAAAACTAGAAGTTGCCGTTGCTCCATGCCAATGTCGAACATTCGGAGGACAATATGCAATATCACCAACGTGCAGAACTTCAACTTTTTCACCTTCAATTTGATGATAGCCAATTCCATCTGTAACAATCAAAATCTGTCCACCAGCATGCGAATGCCAACTATTATAAGTTCCTTTTTCAAACACAACATTGTGAATTCCAGGAGCACCAGCTTCATTCGGATAGTCAAGAGTGTTGCCAAGATAAACTGGACCAGAAAAATTTTCCGAATTAAACAATGTTCCATTTCCAAACATAAAAACATCTTCTTTAGTAATTGTTCTTCCACTGTAATCTTCTGCAACAAGATTTTTGTATGCTTCCTCGCTTACGCTCTCTGATGGCTTTGGATTAGGGTCAGGATTTTTCCAATCAGCATTGTAAATTACAATTTGTTGAAACCAAGAATCTGCTGTTGCCCCATGCCAATGTCTAACTCCAGCCGGAATGTGCACAACATCACCTTTTCTAATAATTTGTGCTTTTTTTCCTTCTTCTTGATAATATCCTTTTCCGCCAACAACCAAAATTTCCATTCCGCCATGAACGTGCCAACCACTTCGAGCACCTGGTGCAAAAGTTATGCAGTTTGAAACCGGAAAATTGTAAATCGATTCTTTTTGAATTAAGTTTTTAAAATAAACTTTTCCAGTAAAACGTGCACTAACATCATCGCCAATCGGAAAAGTTAAATCTGAACGTTTGGCAAAATCTTTTTTGTTTGAGTTTCCAGATGTAACATTTTTAGAAGTTACGCAAGAAATTCCCAAAAAAATTATAGGCATTGTAATCAATGCAACTAACGTTGAAAAAAAAGTATTTTTCATTTTCTTCTCCCATAAAAAGCCAAAGAGGAAATATCAATTTCCGAATTGGCTTTTTAG
>CAZOTD010000164.1:0-3827 GCA_964582685.1 uncultured Treponema sp.
ATTATTGACTGAATTTTGGCATTTTGTTATGATACATAAATCTAACCCCCTTGAAGCTAATTTTTAGTTTCCATTTGACCATAAGGAGAAATTATGAGAAAGTATGAACTTATGACTATCTTCCCATTAGATGAAGATATGTACAAGAAAGGCTTAGATAATGTAAAATCTGTCCTTTCGCAGTTTGGTGCCGAAATTGAAAAAGAAGAACCTTTCGGTGATCGAGATCTTACCTATGTTGTAAAAAAACAGAAAAGAGGTCGTTTTATTCTGTTTATTATCAAAGTTAACCCAGCAAAAATTGTAGAAATTGATAATCAGTTCAAATTGAATAATGAACTTATCAAGCACATGTTTGTTTTGGTTGAAGAAAAATAACAACAAATAATCAACTTAAATTATCGGAGGCTTTTTATGACAGATGTAAATCGTGTTAATATTATTGGTCGTTTAACTCGTGATATTACTTCAGATGAACGTTCTTTTGCTTATCTTCCAAATGGAACTGCTAGAGCAAATGTAAGCATCGCTGTAAATCGAAGCCGAAAAAATGGTGATCAATGGGTTGATGAAGTAAGTTACTTTGATGTAACAATTTGGGGTAAAACAGCAGAAAATCTTAAACCTTATTTGCAAAAAGGAAAACAAATTGCTGTTGATGGTTATCTTAGACAAGACCGTTGGGAAAAAGACGGTCAAAAAAATAGTCGTGTTGTTATTATTGCAGAGAATGTTCAGTTATTAGGCGGAAAAACGGAAAACGGCGGTAGATATGAACAATCATCGTCTGGGGGTTTTGCACCGAAATTCCAACCAAAACAGAATTCAATGAATGATGAAGCGATGAATAATCCAATGGATGATATTTCCTATGGCGGAGAAACCAATTTCCCTGAAGATATTCCTTTCTAAATTTTAAACAGGAGATTAATATGTCAGACGAAACAATTGAAACACAGTCTGTAGAAGATAAAGTGCAGGCTCTTGAACCAACTGAAGCAAATCTTGCAGAAGCAGGTCGCGAAGGTGAAAGTCGCGGTCGTGGTAAAGGTAAAACTTTCTTTAGAAAAAAAGTTTGCCGTTTTTGTGCAAACAAAGCAAAAATTGATTACAAAGATGCAGATGGACTTCGACGTTACACAACAGAAAGAGGCAAAATTCTTCCTCGTCGTATTACAGGAACTTGTGCAAAACATCAGAGAGAACTTGCTCGTGAAATTAAACGTGCTCGTTCAATTTGTCTTTTGCCATTTGTTGCAGAATAATTTTAATTTTTTATGAATTGCGATCCAACTCCTGGTAGCGCAATTCATTAAAATAATAGGAGCTTGAAAATGAAAGTAATTCTTAACACAGATGTTAAGTATCTCGGAGAAGAAGGTGATGTAAAAGTAGTTGCAAACGGTTATTATCGCAATTATCTTTTTCCAAGAAATCTCGCCGTTCCTTACAATGAAGCAACTGTTGCATATTTTGAAGGAAGAAAGGCTGAAATTGAAGCAAAAAAAGAAGCTAAAAGAGCGGCTTCTGCAAGTCTTAAAGAAAAGCTTGAATCACTTTCTCTTGAAATCGCTGTTCCTGCAGGTAACAACGGAAAACTTTATGGTGCTGTAACTTCTCAGTCAGTAATGGATTTGCTTGCAAAACACGGATTTGAAATTGAACGCAAAAAAATTGAAATTCCTGGTGTTACAATCAAATCTCTAGGTAATTATAAAATTACGATTAAACTTTACGAAGCACAAACTGCTGAAATTCACATTAGCGTAAAATCACAAGATGGAAAAGATGAATCTACTGTAACTAATGATGAAAAGAAAGCAGACAAGAAAACAGAAAAACATGAAGAAAATAAAGAAGAAGTTAAAACTGAATAAGTATTAGCTTTTATCTGAAATTTATGCCGGAGAAGCGATCTCCGGTTTTTTTATCTAAAAATACGAGAAGGCGAGAATGTCATATAATAATTTAAAAGATAAAATTCCTCCTAATAATCTTGAAGCAGAACAAGCAACTTTAGGTGCATTACTGCTCCAGTTTGAATCAATTTCAAATGTTGTTTCCATTCTTGATTCCGAAAAATTTTATTCTTACCAAAACAAACTTATCTATGAAGCCATGATTTCACTTTTTAGACAAAATATTCATGGTGACACTCTTGCTTTAATTAATGAACTTACTAAAACTGGCAAACTTGAAGAAGCAGGTGGAGCAGCGTATATTGCTTCGCTTACAGACTTAGTTCCAACTGCTGCCAATGTTGAGTACTATGCGAAAATTGTTCTTGATCAAAGTACAAGGCGAGAACTTATTCGAATTTCGCAGGAATTAAAGGCTTGTTCATACGATGAAACTAAAGAAAGTCGCACAATTATTGAAGAAGCGGAAAAACTTATCTTTACTTTGTCTGATAAGAATCAAACTACTAAAGTTTACAATATGAAAGAAATTGTTAACGAAACTTATAATGCAATAGAAGACCATTACAAAAACAAAAGTTCTTTTACAGGAATTCCTACTGGTTTTGCAAAACTTGATACTATGACAAGTGGTTTTCAAAATGCGGAATTTATTGTTCTTGGTGCTCGTCCTTCTATCGGAAAAACTGCAATGGCACTTTCGATGATGGAATATATTGCTATTGACCAGAAAATTCCTTGTGGATTTTTTAGTCTTGAAATGTCATCTCTTATGCTTGGTCAACGCCTTTTAAGTCAAACTGCTAGAGTTTCTGGCAAAAAGCTAAAAAGTGGAATGCTTCAAATTGCTGATTTTCAAAAACTTCAGAACGCAGCAAGTAGATGTTATGATGCGCCTCTTTATATTATTGATGTTCCTAATATGCAATTGCTTGATCTTAAAGCGATGGCAAGACGACTCGTTGTAAATCAAGGAGTTAAAATAATTTTTATTGATTATATCGGGCTAATTTCTACTGCAAATCCTAATTCTGCTGTTTGGGAACAAGTTTCTGAAATTTCTAAATCTCTTAAAGCTCTCGCTCGCGAACTGGATATTCCAATTGTAGCTCTTTGCCAAGTTTCGCGTGATGCCGAAGACAAAGAACCATCGTTAAACCAACTTCGAGGTTCGGGAAGTATTGAGCAAGATGCTGATGTTGTTATGTTTCTTCATCGTGAGAGAAAAAAGACTGCTGAACAAGAAGAAAGTCCTGTTCAAGATGCAAAACTTATTGTTGCAAAACAGCGAAATGGTCCAACTGGAGATGTTGATTTGCTCTATCTTGCTTCATATACAAAATTTGAAAATAAAGCAGATAAATAAATTATGTTAATTAAAAATTGGAACACATCTGTGTTTTTCTATTTCTTTTACTAATTGCAAAAAATAAATGTTACATAATTATTTCAGATAATTTATAATTTGCTAAGTTCAATAGTTAAATCTTTTAATGCTTGAATTGCAGAACCAGAGCGTAAAACTGCTTTTTCAAATCTATCTAGTTCTTTCATATTTTCATCAAGAACTGTATCAATAAGTTCATCATAAGAGAATTCAATTTCTGCACGATCTAAAATTTGGATTGCAAGTTTAGTCATTTTTTTTGCATGAACTTCCTTTAATCCCATAAAAACAAAAAGGAATGCTGCAGCTCTTCCACAAATTTTATCGCAAATTGACCATTCAAAAAAAGCGTCTTCGTTTTGTGCAAGCAATATTAATTCTTGAAGCCCTTTTTTCTGACTTGTAATTATTTTGTCGTTGGAAACCAGTGCAAATGTCAAATTATTGTTTTTGAATAGTTTTTTTGCTTTTTCTAAATTTTTCATAATTTTATTATAACATTTTACAGAGTTTGTTTAAAT
>CAZOTD010000165.1:0-3764 GCA_964582685.1 uncultured Treponema sp.
CGGACTTTACGGCAAGAAATAAAGTAAAAAGCCGGCGGAAGAACGATTTTCTTCGACGTTGTGAAATAAGACGAAAACACGCATAATTGCAATCAGCGCGAAAGAAGAGCCAAATTCTACGAGCGGAACGAATTTTCAAGAACAAATCCGCCGGCACGGAGCAAAAAACATGAGCAAAGATTTTACGCACATTTACAATTCGCCTATCGGAAAACTCACTCTCGCAAGCGACGGAGAAAATCTTGTGGGGCTTTGGTTCGATGGCGATAGGCATTTTTGCAAAGATTTGAATCCTGCACACGAAGAGAACGACGACCTTCAAGTTTTTAAGCAGACGGACTTGTGGCTGGACATTTATTTTTCAGGCAAAGAGCCAAACTTTACTCCGCCACTTTCAATACGCGGAAGCGAGTTTAGAAAACAAGTTCTGCGGCTTCTTCTAACAATCCCCTACGGAAAAACCGCGACTTACGGCGAAATAGCAGACAAAATCGCAAAGAAATGCGGAATAAAGAAGATGTCCGCGCAGGCAGTCGGCGGAGCGGTAGGCAACAATCCAATCTCAATCATAATTCCGTGCCACAGAGTTGTTGGCAAAGACGGAAACCTAACCGGCTACGGCGGCGGAATCGCGCGAAAAATAAAACTTCTTGAAACCGAGCACGTGGATATGGCAAGATTCTTCGCCCCGAAAACATTCACCTAAAATGACACTTTATTCTTGACATTTTAAGTGAATGTTTTTATAAAATTCCTAAACAGAAAAATGGCATGGCCCTTGCAAAGCCGAAGCCTTAAAAATTCAAAAAGTTGCAGATTTCGGGTGAATGATGCAACTTTTTTTGTTTTTGGACAAAAGGTTGCAGATTTCAAAAATAAAATTTTACAAATTAAGGAAAGTTTTTAGATTATGGAAAAAATTGCAAAGAAACAAAATATTCTCGGAACGGAAAAAATCGGAAAGCTTTTAATTAAGTTTTCGATTCCGGGAATAATTTCGATGGTTGTGAACGCCCTTTACAATATTGTTGACCAGATTTTTATCGGTCAAGGCGTTGGATATTTAGGAAACGGAGCGACAAATGTAATATTTCCGCTTACGACTTTCGCGATGGCTTTTTCGCTTATGGTCGGAGACGGAACTGCAAGTTTTATGTCGCTTATGCTCGGAAAAAAGGAAGACAAAAAGGCGGCGCAAGGAACTCTTGCAGGTTTGATTTTTACAGTCGTTTCAGGAATTTTCATCACGATTATATTCTGGATTTTTCTTGAGCCTTTGTGCAGAATTTTCGGTGCGACTGACGAAATTATGCCTTACGCACTTGACTACGGAAAAATCATAATGATTGGTCTTCCGTTTTGTGCAGTTTGTGCAGGCTACGCAAGCATAATCCGTGCGGACGGAAGCCCTAAATACAATATGATTGGACTTTTGACTGGATGTGTAATCAACTTGATTGGAGATCCGCTTTTTATTTTCGTGTTTCATTGGGGCGTAAAAGGCGCGGCGTTCGCAACGATTTTAGGTCAGATTGCAAACGCGATTTTGAACATTTGTTACATTCCAAGAATGAAAAGCGTAAAAATCCAGAAGTCTGATTTTAAGGGAAGTTTTTCCGAAGTTCCTCAGATTTTAAAGCTTGGAATTTCAAGTTTTATTTCGCAGATGGTTTTGGTCGTCGTAATGGCGGTTCAGAACAATTATCTTCGCGTTTACGGAGCGACAAGTGAATACGGCGCGAACATTCCGATTTCTGCTTTGGGCGTTACAATGAAAGTTTTTAGTATTCTTATGGTAATTTCAATCGGTCTTGCTTCTGGCGCGCAACCAATCTGGGGCTACAATTACGGAGCCCGTCAATACGAGCGAGTAAAGAAAACTTTTAGTTTAGTAACGATAATTTCAACTTGCGTAATGACTTTTGCATTTTTGATTTTTCAGTTTTTTCCGATGTCGATTGTTAAAATTTTTGGTGCAGAAGATGCGCTTTACAATCAGTTCGCTGTGAAAACTTTGCGGATTTTTCTTCTTTTAGTTCCTGTTTCTGGTTTTCAACTTGCGGCAGGAATTTTCTTTCAAGCAGTCGGACGACCTATTCAAGCTTCGGTTATTTCGCTTTCAAAACAGATTTTCTTTTCGATTCCGGCGATTGTAATTCTTTGTCCGATTGTAGGCGTTGAAGGCGTTCTTTGGAGCGGACCTGTTTCAGATTTTCTTGCTTTTCTTTTAACAATTTTGCTTCTTGCGTTTTCCTGGAAGAGCATTTTTAAAGATGATGGAATTAAGGATGAATTGAATGGCGATTATGTTTCAGACATCTCTCGAATTCCGCAAGGTGAACATAAAAACTCGCGCGAACGATATTTTATAAATGGAAAGCCTTTAATCATCACGATTGGAAGAGCGTTCGGAGCAGGCGGTCGCGAAATTGGAAAACTTGTTGCGGAAAAATTAAAAATTCCTTATTACGACAAAGATTTGATTAAAGAAGCGGCGGCGGAAAGCGGACTTGACGCGATGTTTTTGGCTTTTGCCGAAGAAAAGAACTTGAAAAGCGGAATCACGAATGCGGTTTCGTCTGTCAGAACAGAATCTCTTGGAAGCACAAAACTTACAGACATTCAAAAAGTAGCGGAAGAAGCACAAAACGCCGTAATTCAGAAAGTTTCGGAAAACGGTTCTTGCGTGATTGTCGGACGGCGTGCAGACAAAGTTCTTGAAGGGAAAAAGCCACTTTTCCGCATTTTTATAACTTCGCCGCTAGAAAAACGGGCTTTGCGAATTTCAAAAAAAGAAAATATTTCGGAAAATGCAGCTTTAGAAAAAATCGAAAAAATCGACGAGCACAGAAAAGCGTATTATAATTTTTCTTCGCCAGGAAAATGGGGAAAAGAAGAAAACTACGACTTAGTTTTAAATTCATCTTATTTTTCTTATGAAGAAGCTGCGGAAATTATCGCGATTGCAGCGAACAATTTATAAAAATTGTTGAGTTTGAATGGAACGAAACAAAGTAAAGTAAAGTAAAGCGGATGTTTTTGCTAATAAGATTTGTCAGACAAATTGGAGTTTCTGGAAATCCTTTTATCAAGTTGCTAATAACTCCGCTTTACTATCTTGACCGAAGAATCTTTTCATAGTACAATAACTTTCATCAGTCGGGCCATTAGCTCAGCGGTTAGAGCAGAGGACTCATAATCCTTTGGTCCTAAGTTCAAATCTTAGATGGCCCATAGTTTTGAAAAAACTATAGTTAAATAATTTCCACAAGCCAAACAGAGCGCTAGCGAAGATAAAAGCGGTTGTGCCACTTTAACGACCGCCTTTAAACGTTCTCTTAATTACACAAATGGCGTTTTATAGTTTGCGTGCCTTGAGCCAGTTTTGAATCAAGTTCCAGATTTGCTGGTTGTTCTTTTCCTGGAACAAGAAGTGGCTGTTTCCGGTGATTCCCATTTTAGGCAAATCCCAGACTTCAGCGTAGCCGCCGTTGGCGTTGTAATGAGAAGCAAAATCAAGCGCCTGATCGCGCACAGCTTTCCAGAATGCGGTTGACTTTATGTCCTCAGGTCCGTTGTCAATTCTGTCGCCGAAGATAATCACCATAGGAATCTTTGCGTCAAGAAATTTCTTGTATTCTTCAGAGCCGACTTCCGGAGTTCCGCCCGGCTCAACTGCAATAAGAGCCACCATGTTCTCAGTGTCAGTCTGCCAGCCTGCGCACGGATAGACGTTTCCGTTTGCGACCATGCAGCAAGTTGAC
>CAZOTD010000166.1:0-3759 GCA_964582685.1 uncultured Treponema sp.
TATTATAATTTTGAATTTTAATGATTTCAAGGGATTAATCAAATTTTACTAAAAAAATCAAGTAGAACTTAAAAAGAAACGTTATTTTTGACATTTTTTTTCGTTATCTTTTGAAAGAAATGCTTGTCTTTTAAGTTTCTATGATAGATAATTAGTAAAGAAGAAGTTTTCAATTAAATTGCCTAAAATATTGTCAGTTTTATTTTAAAGTTTGCGTTGCGAACTCTTTATTTTATGTGCATTTATGTGCGCTTTTTTTATGGAAGAGGTTGGTTTTATGAAAAAATTAATTTTTATATTGTTTGCCACTTTTACTTCTTTTAATGTGTTTGCAAATGATTTATATGTTGGAGCACATTTTGCAATTCCGATTGAATCTCATTCAACTCAAGCAAACGAAGAAAGAAAAACTCGAACTATGACATCAATTGGTGCTGGATTTCATGCATTAACGTTATATACAGAAACAGCAGGATTATATATCAATGCCGATTTTTTTCTTCCAGAAGCAATTGAAGAATCTATATCTATTGGCAAATCTAGTCGTCGTTCTTCATCAACATATTCTTCTTCGACAACATATAGAAGTGAAAACGATTCTATTTGGGGAATTTCTGTTTTAGCCGGTCCTGGATTTGCTCTGTCAAGAACATTATCTTCAATGATTACAATTTCTCCAGGAATTTATATTAATATGCTATTTACAGATTACAATTTTTCTTATTCTTCATATTCTTTTGGAATTGGAGCAAATCTTCAATATTGTTTTGCTCTCGGTTCTGTTGCATATTTTTATGCTGGTTCAGATTTTGCTTACACTTTTTACAGAGTTATAAATGACAATGGAAAAACCTCAACCTCAAATACTTCTATGTTTGTTTTAACTCCAAAATTAGGACTTGGCTTAAGATTTAAATAATTCGAGTTTGTGCCAAAAACCAACAATAATATTTTAAGGTTAACTGAAATTTACTAAATGAACGAACCTCGACTCTTCGCGAAAATCCACTTCTCAAAGCATACACTGCAGTTCACTGAAATTTGCTAAAAGAACGAACCTTGACGCAAGCCTTCAAGGTATCGTTCTTTCTCATAAGGTTTCGCAGTCGGATTTCACACCATTTTTACGACGCAAGCGTCGGGGTATGAAACCCTCCGCACGAATCAATTTCAAAATTCTCTTGAATAAAATTTGTTTTTTCGGATATTATAACTTTGTTACTTAGACAGTTCGAAGTCCTTCCTGTCGTTAAATAAAACCAGGTCAATTCAAGCCCATGTTCAACAAAAATTCCTTGAACAACTTTATCGATTGGAATCTCTTTAACGCTGGAGGTTCAAAATGAATGAATTACTTTTAATAATTTCTCTTGTGCTTTCCTTTGGAGCAACAATTCTTTTTATGCGCTTATTTGGAAAAAGTGGTTTGTTTGCTTGGATTGCAATTACTGCAATTTTAGCAAACATCGAAGTTACAATTCTTGTAAATGCATTTGCAATGGAACAAACGCTCGGAAATACTTTGTTCGCTGCAAGTTTTCTTTCGACAGATATTTTAAGCGAACTTTATGGAAAAAAAGATGCAAATACAGGAGTTCGTATTGGAATTTTAACAACGCTTTTTTTTATCATATTTTCATTTTTGTGGACAAATTACATTCCATCAAAAAACGACTGGGCAATGCCATCAATAAAAGCATTATTTTCTAATACGCCACGCATTTTAATTGCAAGTCTTGTCGGTTATGGAATTTCGCAAGCGTTTGATGTTTGGCTTTATCACAAATGGTGGAATTTGACAAAAGCAAAAACCGGAAGTCAACAAAAAATGCTTTGGTTTAGAAATAATTTTTCAACTTTGATTTCGCAATTTTTAAATATCGTGATTTTTAATTTTGGTGCTTTTTTTGGAATCTATGAAATACACGAACTTATTTCAATTACCGCGTCTTGTTATGTAATTTATATTTTTACAAGTTTGCTCGACACGCCTTTTATTTACATTGCACGCCGAATTGGAAAAAATAATAATTCCTAATAAAAATTCTATTTCTCATTTGTTGATTATGCATTATAATTAAATTCTCAGGAAAAAAAAGTGGAAAAGCTAAAACTTAAATCATCAAAAAATTTTCGTGATCTCGGAAACATTGTTCTCAAAGATAAATCGATTCTTCCAACTGGAAAATACTTTCGTGGCAAAGCACTTAATAGTTTAAGCGAAAAAGATTTAAAAACTCTCATTGAAAAATATCATCTCAAAACAATAATAGATTTACGCACAGAAAAAGAATTAAACGAAAAACCAAATCCAGAAATTCCGGGAGTTACAATTATTCATCTTCCAATTTTTGACGAAAACAAAGCTGGAATTTCGCGAGATAAAAAATCCGTTAGTCTTGCTTCGCTAAAAATTTCGCCACCAATGGTTGAAGTTTACAAAACTATGGCAGATGAAGAATGTGCTAAAAATATTAAAACTGTTCTCGAAACAATTCTTTCTCTTGACGATGACCAACTGCCAGTTTTATTCCATTGTTCTGCTGGCAAAGACAGAACTGGCGTTATTTCGGCATTGCTTTTAAAATATCTTGGTGCTTCTGATGAAGATATTTATAAAGATTATCTTTACACAAATCATGAAAATGGAATTGTTCCTTATATTTTGTGTCCACTTTTTTTTCTCGTTTTTTGGAATATGCGACTAGCAAAAAAATTAAAACAAGTATTTAAAGCGGATAAAACTTACCTTGACGGTTTTCTCGATTCGCTTTCATCGCAATATGGTTCAATCGATAAATTTCTTGAATCCCTAGAGATAAAAAATAAAACATAGTTCCTTAAAAAACAGTGCAAACCTTTGCTTAATAAATTATTGTTTTTAGCCAAAATTTATTAAAAAAATCGCATCTGCGACTCTTTCAAGCTCGCATTGCGGTATGAACTAAGCAGAAACTGCTGTGTCATACGCTGTAAAAATTTTTTTTGATGTGCTGCCATACGGCGTATTCAATCTGGACATATCTGCATTTCAGAGAAATTTTTATCCGCAAAACGCATACAACCGACAACAACAGGTTTTAAATTAAGTATCAATCCGTACAATTTCAGTCAAAGCTTTGTTCCTATAAATTAAATCATTCCGCACTGAAAATCCCTGCTTTTCCCAAAATGCATTTCCAGCAGAGTTATGTTCAAAAACGACCAAAGCCAGTTTGTTAATTCCTAAGCCAGCCATCGCATTTTCCACATTTTTTACTAAATTTCTGGCAATTTCCTTTTGCCTGTAGTCAGGCTGCACAGCGGTATGATAAATATAACCTCTTCTGCCGTCATTTCCAGCCAAAATCACGCCGATAATTTTAGTGTCTTCCGCCACAAAACAAGTATCAGGATTCCTTTTCAAGAATTTTTCAATTCCGCCTTTTGAATCGTCCAAATTATTAAGACCTATGCCTGTGCAAGAAAGCCATAGATTGTAAACTTCTTTATAGTCTTCGATTTTCATTTTTCTGATTTTAACTGCCATTTTTTAATTTTCCTTTCTTTGTAATGCTCAAAAACAAAACAGTCGGCAACGCGAAAAATCTTCTGTTCTAAGCAAAAATTTCAAATCTACTATAAGTCGTCATCTTCCTAAGCAAAACTTCAACTAAAGAATTACTTTGTCAGAACTTTTTTGCAATATTTATGTGAACCACAAAGTGGGCACTTTAGTTTTCGTCTTGTGATTGTATGAGGAGCCATAATATACGCCTT
>CAZOTD010000167.1:0-3718 GCA_964582685.1 uncultured Treponema sp.
TAATATAATTGTATAACTTCGAGGTTTTTTTGCATATAGCTATAATTTTAGGAATTACATTTTTAATTATTCTCATTCTTGTTCGTGTTGTTACTTTTTTTTCTGAGCAAATAAAATTCCTTACAGAAGGGCTTGATCAAAAATTTTCTCTTTCAGAAATTTCAATTTTGTGGAAACTTGCAAAAATGTGCAATCTTGAAGAACCTCTCAAACTTTTCTATTCAGTTCCTTCATTGTCAAGATGTATCACTAAAATAATTGAGGATTCTCAATCAAATGGAACTCAAGATACACCACAAGTTCAAGATTTTCTTTCAAAACTTTACAAATACAGAACAAAAATTGAACTTGAGTCCGCTTCGAAAAAAGGGCTTGATTCAACTAAAGAACTTGATAAAGGTCAAAAACTTAGAATTATTCTTTCTGGCAAAGGAATTTTTGAATCAGAAATTTTAAATAATGGCAGAGAACTTATAATCAAATTGCCTACACAAAAAGGTGTTTTAAAATATAGTGGTGATGAATGGGTTGATAAAGATATAAGCATTTACTTGTGGCGAAAACACGATGCGAGTTATGTATTTGATTCTCGTGTAATAAGTACAAGTGTATATAATGGACAATCTGCTCTTTTTATTACACAATCGGATAAAATTTTTAGAGCACAAAAAAGGCGTTCTGTTAGATGTGAATGTCATATTCCCGCAGCACTTTATATTATTACTGAACCGATTGTTAATTATTCAACTGTAGAAACTCTTCCAGGTTATAAATGCATTCTTGAAGATATTTCAGAAGATGGTGCAATGATTAGAATTGGAGGAAAAGGAGTTGCAAATACTCAGATTAAACTTCAATTTGAACTTGAAGGTTCTTTTATTTTGATGTTTGGAATTATCAAAGTTGTTGAATATAATGCTGAAATTAATCAATCACGACTTCATTTTGAATGTACATACATAGAACCAACAATGAAGAATTTAATTTTAGGTTTTGTGTATAAAGTACTTCCTGATACTCAAAAAGAAATTTTGACTGCATTGTCAGAAACTGAAAATGATGCTGAACACGATGTCGAAAAAGATGAAAAATCCGATGATAAGAATAATTCAGAAACTGATTATGATAATTCACCAATTATTCCTAATAATCAAGAATCAGAAGAAGTTAATGATGATGAATCATTTTATATTCCAGAATTAGAAGAAGTATGATAAAACTTTGTCTAAAATAGTAAATTTTTATCTAACTTTCGATTTTCATTTTGCTTGAAAAATCATGCAAAAAAGTCAAACTAGAAATTAATTTTCGTTTTGCTTTTTTGTGAAATTATGACAGGAGGTTTTATATGAAAAAAACTGTTTTTTTTACTTTTGTAGTTTTATTTGCCATAACTACAAAAGTAACTTCACAAGAAAACCCTAAAATAAAATTTATAAAAGGCAATATTCAAGATAAAATTGAAAGTGTAAAAGAAGATGCAAAAGACAATGTTTATGAAATTGCGGAATCTGGCATTGATTTTGTTTATGAAAATCTTGAATTATTAAGAGATGATAGAGATTTTGCCGCTCTTGCTGTTGCTTCAATTTATTCATATCCTGAAAAAGCATTTTTAGAAAATTCAAATGATATACTTTATAAGTTAAGTTCGATTTATTATTCAATTTCAGACAAAAATGTAAAACTTTCTGTACTTGATAAACTTTATAATGTTTATCAAATTGTTCCAAATTCAGACTATATTTCTTTTATAAATAATTATATTGATACAGTAGCGACTGACAATGTTAAATTCTCTGATATTGAAGAAAAAGCCATTCAAATACTTTCAAAAATTGGAAATGAAACTTCCTTTAAAATTCTTTATTCAATTTATATGAAAAATGTATATTCAGCAGAATCACAAAATCAAATTAAAGATGCGTTAATCAGCCTTGTTGACAAAGGCGATAACACACTTATAGAAATTATTCAAAATGCAGATTTTGATGAAATGAAGCAAATTTATTCAGTTTTCATTGATAATTCAAAACTTTCTTTGTCAAAAAAAGCAGAAATAGCGGAAAATCTTTTAAGTAAAAGTATGATTAATGTCAAAGAAACCTCAGTAATTACCAAAGAACAAGCGGCATTTAAGTTCAAACTTTGTAGTGTGCTTAACGAAAGCAATTGGACGCGGAGTTATGCTCTTATAATTTCTTATTTTGATATTGCAAAATTTGAATACAATCATCTTCTTATAAGTGGTGATGAATTTGAAAAAGTGATTTCATTTGTAGAAAAGACATCGTCAAATGATGCAGTTAAAGTTCTTTCGGCTTACCTTGAGGAACTTAATATGGAGATGGAAAATAATAATCTCCCAGCTGTAAATGTTGTTTCGGCTGTAATTCAAGCTCTTGGGAACTTGGGTGACAAATCTGCGTTTGATAGTCTTTTATTTGCTACATATCTTAATTATCCTGATGATATTGTTGCTCAGGCTCGAAGAGCTCTTTCGAGTCTAAAATGGTAAAGAAAGAAATAAATGTAATTTTACTCAGTTCGATATTTTTAGTTTTTATAATTTATTTTCGAATTATAAAAATTCCTCAAAATAATTTGGTTTCTTTTATTCCAGAAGAAAATATATGTGCTATAAAAGGTGTAATAATTTCTAATCCAATAAAAAGTTCTCAAAAATATTATACAACCACAATTCAAGTACAGGAATGTTATTCAAAACAAAGAATTATTTCAAAAGCGACAGGAAAACAAAAACTTTTGATTCCAACAAAAATTATCGAAGCATTTTATCCAAACAAACTTTTTTCAAAAAATTATAGTAACAAAATTTTATTACCTTTAGAACAAGGCAATAAAATTTTTGCAAAAGTTCAAGTTTACAGTCAGCAGGAAAATAATTCGTTGATGATTGTTTCTGAAGTATTAGAAACTTCATTTGGAAATTCTTTTACAGGTGAACTAATGAAATTTAGAGCATTATGCAGAATTCATTTTAAGCGTCTTATGAGTTTATGGGGAAGTGCAGGCGGTTTTCTTTTGGCATTACTTTCAGGTTCAAAAGAATATTTAAATGAAAATCTTAAAAATTCGTTTAGATATTCTGGACTTTCTCATATTCTTGCACTTTCTGGAATGCATTTATCGATGATTTCGTCACTCGCAGGAATATTTGAAAATAAATCTGCATTTAAAAAATTAGGTCTTATATTTAGAATTTTTATAATTCTTCTTTTTGTCTGGTTTGCTGGACTTTCGCCATCACTTTTACGTGCTTTAATCAGTTGTTTACTTGTCAGCGCTTGCACATTTTTTAATATTCCAAAAATTGATGGTCTTGTCGTTCTTGGTTCAACTTTTTTAATCCATTCTGTAATACAGCCAACTGATTTATTTAATCTTGGCTTTCTTTTTAGTTATTCTGCTTTACTTGGAATTCTTATATTTTCAAAAAGTTGCAAAGCACTTATAAGTCGCTATTTGCCTCCTTTGTTTTCTAATAACATTTCTTCATCTATTTCTGCAAATCTTTTTACAGCACCGATTAGCATCAAAGCTTTTGGAATGTATTCTCCGATTGGAATAATTTGCACAGTTTTTGTTTCTCCATTAATAACGATTTTTCTTTATTGTGGAATTTTATTTCTTGCTATTTGCATTTTAGTTCCTCAATTTGCAGTTGTTGGCGGATATTTTATGAATTATATTTATA
>CAZOTD010000168.1:0-3715 GCA_964582685.1 uncultured Treponema sp.
TTGACAAATATTAAAATTCAGGTTTATAATTATTATTAATAGTAGCGGAGTAGTGCTGGGATTATTTGGACAGATGATTTTGAAAATACTGGCCGCTAATTTATTTATATAAAAATCGCCGTTGATATTTTTTTATGTCGTTAATTTTAAAAAGTATAAAGTGAAAAAATGGAAACAATCCAAAACTTTGTTGAATATTATGATGAAGTATATCCTGTAACTAAATCACAATATGATTTTTATACAACTTTTCTCGAAAAATTCCAAAAGCCTGTAAAATTTTTGACAATTGGTTGTGGCACTGGAATAATGGAAAATTATCTGGCAAAGCAAATTACAGATGTTACTGGTCTTGAAACAATTAAAGAACTTTTGGAATCTGCAACTCGAAAACATCGTAATCAATTAATGGCATTAAGGTTTTTCAAAATGTCAACAATTGAAATGGTTCGTTTTCTTGGAAAAAACTTTTATAATGTAATTTCTTGTCTTAATGATAGAATTATATTTATCCATGACAAAATTTTGTTAAAGAAGTTTTTCGTTGATTGCAAACAACTTTTGGCGCCAGACGGAATAATCGTACTTCAACTTACAAATTATAATTTGTATCGAAGTCGTAAAACTGTTAATTTGCCGGAAATTACTACAACAAGAATTACACTTTCTGGAAAATTGGAATATGTAAATGATGAAAAATATTTTCTCACAAGAAACATAAAAACTGGAACTGGAAAAATTTTGTCAGTTTTTCAAAAAACTCCTGTATATCCAATTATTACATCAGAACTTGAGAAATTTGCAAAAGATGCTGGTTTTACTTCTGTTGAATATTTTACAAATTTTGAAAAACAACCTTTTACAAATCAAAGTTCATCGATGGTTGTTATTATCAAATAATTATTTTAGTTATCACGGTACATGAATAATTTCTCGAGGTTTACTTCCATTTTGAGGTCCAACAATTCCGCGAGCTTCCATATCTTCGATAAGGCGAGCAGCCCTATTATAACCAATTGAAAGTCGTCGTTGCAAATACGAAGCAGACGCTTTGCCTGATTGCATAACAATTTCAAGTGCTTTATTGTAAAGCGGATCATCAGTACTTCCAAAAAGTCCTGGTTCTGTCATTTCATCTTCTTCTGTTTCTACAAATATTTCTTCATCGATATATTCTGGTTCTCCAAATCCTTTTACGTATTCAACAACATTTTCAACTTCTTGATCACTGACATAAGTTCCTTGAATTCGAACAGGAAAAGGATCAGTCGCACTTGCATAAAGCATATCGCCACGACCTAAAAGTTTTTCTGCACCTACTTGATCGATGATAATTCTGCTATCCATTTTGGATGCAACCATAAATGCAATTCGTGATGGAATATTTGCTTTAATCAAACCAGTAATAACATCAATCGAAGGGCGTTGTGTTGCAAGTACAAGGTGAATTCCGACAGCACGACTCATTGCACAAAGCCTTGCAATTGTTGATTCAAGTTCTTTCCCTGTTGTCGCCATCAAATCCGCAAATTCATCAATTATCACAACTATGTACGGAAGTTTTTCTGTTGCTATGTGTCGTTCTTCAACGCGCTTGTTGTAATTGATAATATCGCGAACTCCAAGTCCATCAAGCAAAGCATAACGACGCTCCATTTCGCAAAGACAATATTGAAGAGATTGCAAAGCTTTTTTTGGTTCTGTGATTACTGGAGTGAGAAGATGTGGAATGTCGTTATAAAGTTTTAATTCTACGATTTTTGGATCGACAAGAATTAATTTAACTTCTTGTGGTGAACGTTTATACAAAATTGAAAGTATAATGCTATTTACACAAACTGATTTTCCAGAACCTGTAGAACCTGCGATTAAAAGATGAGGCGTTTTTGCAATATCAAGTAATTGAGCTTCGCCTTGAATATCTTTTCCAAGCACAACTGGAATTGCCATTTTTTTGTATTCTGAAAGATTTTGTTCAATTAGTTCTCGGAAAGTTACAATCGCCCGATTTTCATTTGGAACTTCAATTCCAACTGCACGCTTTCCAGGAATTGGTGCTACAATACGAACTGAACTTGCAGCAAGCCGTAATGCGATGTTATCTTGCAATGCAACAATTTTACTTAATTTAACTCCAGGTGCAGGAAGAATTTCAAACATTGTAACAACTGGTCCTTTTCTTATTCCTGTAACTTCGGCAGCAATTTTGAATTCTTCCAAGGTTCCTTTTAATTGTGCTGCTGCTATATTTGTTTTATTGTCGATAACCCAATATTGTTGATCCACAAAAGGATTAAGAAGTCCTTCTGTTGGAATTTTATAAGCGCCTTCTTTTTTTGAGATAGACGCTTTTTTTTCGGCTTTGATTTCTTCTTCGGCTTCTTTTACAGATTTTTGTGTAACAGGTCTTTGAGAAGTTGATTTGTTTATGCGATTTTCAATTTCTGCGTCCATTTGAGAAAAAATTTGTGAAAGTCCATCTGTTTCTTCAACGGGATTTTCAAGAATTTCTGGTTCAGAAAAATCTTCAGTGTCTTGCTGTTCTTTTTTAATCTCAAAATTGTCGGCAGAAGATTCAGTGGTTTGTTCGTCAACGTTCAAGTTTGTTTCGTCTTCAAAGTTTTGTTCATCAGCGTTCAAGATTTGTTCGTCTTCAAAGTTTATTTTGTCTTCAAAGTTTTGTTCGTCAACGTTCAAGATTTGTTTGTTTTCGAAGTTTGTTTCGTTTTCGAAGTTTTGTTCGTCAACGTTCAAGTTTGTTTCGTCTTCAAAGTTTTGTTCATCAACGTTCAAGATTTGTTTGTTTTTGAGTTCTTCACTTTCTTCAAATAAACTATCGTCAGATAAGGTGTCGCTTTGTTGCTCTTCTTCAAATTCGAAATTGTCAGAAAGCGGTTCGCTGATTTGTTCATCTTCAAAAATGTCAATTTCATCATTTTCGTATTCAGCGAATTCTTCATAATTATCCTGTTCATCATTAAAATTATAATCATCGTTTTGATTTTCATCTTCTTCGACAAATTCTTGTTCGATTTGAAAATCAAATTTTTGTTCATCAAGTGGAATGTCGGCGAATGCGTCAATGTATTCAGATTTTGATTTTTCTTGTTCGTCTAAATCGATTTTAGACGAATTTTGATTGTCCTTTGAGAATTCATTTGAATAAATTTCATTTGTCAATTGATTTTTTTGTTCACCAAAAAGTTCTTTCTCTAAATCAAGTTCTTCTTTATTTTGACGTTTCTTTTTTCGATTAAATGAAATTCGTTCTGCAATAATTCCTGACAAAAGAAATTCAATTGCCATAAGCAAAATCGTGATTACAATTGTAAAAAGAAGTTTAACAACACCAAACGCACCAGTTAATTTTGTCGAATTTTCATAAAGTTTTTCACTTAAGACTGCGGTAAAAAAAGGAACTAAACTGAAACTTATATAAATGCAAGTTTTGAAAGTGATTTGTAAAATCAAACAAACCATTGCAACAGAAAAAAAGAAAAGTGGAATTAAAATACTACAAAGTCCATAACTGCTTTTTATTAATTGACCTGTCCAAATAAGAAACGCAAAAAAGCCAGTTTCATAATTTCCATTATTAAATAATGCAAAGATAAGACTGAACGAGAAAAATATAGCCAGCAAAAGAAATGTAATGCCTGAAATTATTTGGGCTATTTTGTATTTTTTCATCAACTTCCTCTAAAATGTTTTAAAT
>CAZOTD010000169.1:0-3712 GCA_964582685.1 uncultured Treponema sp.
AGAGAATTTTCTTCTACTTCGGATGAAAATCCAAAACCTGTAAGGCAATCTTGAATATTTTCAATGCTTGGTTCAATTCCTTTATCAAGAAGAATCATCGCAATTTCTGCAGCTTCATCTTCTTGCCCCGCAAACTGCATTGCAACATTGCGTGCTTTATTTATTTTATTTAAATTGAATTTTGCACCAAGAGCAACAAGTGTTTGTAAAATCAATTTTGAAATGGAATCTGCAGGAAGCCCAAGACTTAATAATAATTGTTCAACTTGTGCAGAAAGAACATTTGAATTTTGAACAGTCGCTTTATTTTCTGTTTGTAGATTTTGAGGTTGATTTGAAATTCTAAATAGATTAAGTTGACCATTTGCAAGCGAAACTTTTGCCATAAATGAGCTTCCTGGAAAAAGTTTTTCTTTAGAAAAAATATGATAGCGCCCGCCTGCAAAAGACGCAATATATTTTCCATTTCCGACATCTTTTAAAATTCGAACAAAAACAGAACCGCCCTCCTTTAAGAGATTTGAATACTCTTTTGGAAGGGCAGTTTGTGAATGTATATAAATACTATTAGTATTATTCATTCGTCAAAAGTTTTGTTGCTAAAATCTAAAGACAAAATTAAAACTAGTCGTTTTTAGGTTCTGCAACTTCTTTAGCATTAGCAGCTGCATCAGCGGCAGCGTTACGGGCATTCATTGCTTCTGTAGCAGCAGCACCAAGAAGTTCTTTAACTTTTGCGCTCTTACCAACTTTATCACGAATGTAATATAGTTTAGAACGACGAACTTTACCTGGACGAGTGACATCAACTTTTACAATTCGTGGTGAGTTATAAGGGAAAACACGTTCAACTCCAACTCCGAACGAGTTCTTGCGAACTGTAAATGTTTTTCTTGCACCTGCATTTTTCATAGCAATTACAAGACCTTCGAATTTTTGGATACGTTCTGTTTTACCTTCAATAATTTTAAAGTAAACTGCAACTGTATCACCAACATTAAATGGCTGTGCACCTACACGCTTTTGTTGTTCTTCAATTGTTTTAATAAGATCCATTATAGTCTCCAGTAACAAGAGTTAGTTACTTTGATTTTCGCTTTCTCTTTTTAAGGCTTGCTTTTACGCTTACCTGATTTGTTATTTCCTCAATCATTTGTTCGGCTTCTGAAGTGAGCAAACCTTTGACTCTAGCAGTTGCAATCAAATCTGGTCTGTTTGCAAGTGTTTTTTCAAGGCGCTTTTTCAGTCGCCACTTTCGGATTTTTTCGTGGTTGCCAGATAATAAAACATCTGGAACTTCCATGTCTTTGTACACTGATGGACGTGTGTACTGCGGATATTCCAAAAGTCCGTCGCTATAACTTTCTTCGTCCAAACTTTCTGAACTGATTACTCCGTCTATTAAACGATACACTGTATCAATAATAACCGTTGCACTCACTTCTCCACTGGACATTACATAGTCTCCGATTGAAATTTCATCATCAACATAGTAATCAATGATTCTCTGGTCGATACCTTCGTATCTTCCACATATAATCACAAGTTCGTCTTTGCGACTAAGTTCCAACGCTTTACTTTGCGTAAACTGCTTGCCACTTGGTGTTACATAAATAACATGTTTGCGGTTCGCTTTTACACTATCAAGCGCGCGTCCCAGAGGCTCAGTCATCATCAATTGCCCTGCGCCTCCTCCATACGGACTGTCATCACAAGTGTGGTGCTTATCAGTGGCAAAATCCCTGATATTCACTAAATCGTAGGCAATAATTCCCTTTTCTACCGACTTGGCCATGATTGAGTTTTCAAAAAAAGCCTGTGGTATCTGAGGAAATAAGGTCAGCACTGTAAATTTCATGGAATTACTCCAGAATCCAGAGGTGCATCAGTTGTATTGTTCTGGTTTTCATATCAACTTTTCCTATATGCTCCTTATTTAAAGGAACTAAGACTTTACGGGGATTTCCCGAAGCAGTTTTTTTGATATTCTCTGCCAGAATATTGCAACTCTCGGAAAGGGAAACCTCTAAGAGATCACCTGCTCCGCCTTCCAATACGTCTGTAATAGAACCTATTTCTATAGGTTGGGTTTGATTCCCTACCAATCCGTTATTACTCTCATAAATAAGAGTGCATTTTATCAAATCTGCAATATACCATTCATCTTTTGCTAAAGGCAATGCAAATTCACGAGAAACCCTAATATCCCAGCCGTTAAACTTTCTAACTTCTTCTGGGGAATTAACGCCCTCTAATTTCATATATAAGGTTGAATTTCCACAGTGAGTTGATTCAACTTTGAATACTTTTAACTGTTCTCCAAACCTTAAAGTTACTTCCTTTAATTTTGCAATATGTTCATAATATCCAGAAGCACTTTCCACTTTAAATTCACCCGTAAGACCATGTGGTCCACGAACAAAACCAACTGTTAACTGATTTTCAAAATTAACGCTTAATGCCATTAGTACGACTAGTCCAGAATTTCTAGGCTATAACGTTTACCATCTTTACTTGCAGAAGCACTCAAAACTGTGCGCAATGCTTTAGCAATACGTCCGTACTTACCTATGACTTTTCCGATATCGCCTTCAGCGACTTTAAGTTCCAATACAGGACCTCTTTCGCCTTCTGTTTCATTTACAGAAACTGCATCAGGATCATCGACCAAAGATTTTGCAATGTATTCAATCAGGTCTTTTTCCATAATTACACGCTCCTACAAATTACTTTGACTGACCGTTTCTAGCTAAGCCTTTTTTGTTCATCAATTTTGCAACAATGTCAGTAGGCTGAGCACCAACGCCAATCCAATACTTAATGCGATCTTCCTTCAATGTAATCTGATTGCCTTCAGTGTTAATTGGCTGATAAGTTCCAATTTCTTCAATGCAACGACCATCACGAGGTTCTCGAGAATCCATAACTACGATACGGTAGCAAGGACGTTTTGCAGCACCAAATCTTTTAAGTCTGATTTTTACCACTTTGTTTTACCTCCACTAGAACTCGAACCGAATTGAGCCAAGTCCTAATATATAATTACACATAATACGGTGTGAAAATGTATTTTATTAAAAAAACACATTTTGGTCAATTAAAGGTTATGAAAAAGTCAATTTAAGTACAGTCAGGAAATACCCTAATTACTTAATCAGCAGGTTCTGCCATTTCTTAGGCTTTTCTCCGTTCCGAAGCCATTTGTAGTAGCCTTTTTCATTGACCGAAAGAGCTCTGCACATCCACTTTCATCAGACAGTTTTATTGCCTGCTCCTTGAATTCTTTGCTGTACTTCATTGTCGTGCCCCCGTTTGATTTTCGGGTGTTTGTCGACTGTACTTTTATGTTAACCTTTCATTTATTGCTATGCCAAAACTAGGTGTTGTAGTAAGAGATTTGGATTCAGATGACAGAATGAATTTGCATAGAAATACCGGTGCGTATATTGGTATTGTTTATGAAAATTCTCCTGCGTTTTATGCGAATCTTACAAAGGTTGATATTATTACAAATATCAACGGAAATAATATTTTGAATCAGAATGATTACTATTCTTTTAACTCAACTGTAAAAGCAGGTGATATTTTACAAATCACTTATTTTCGTAATGGTGAAGAGCATAAAATTGATGTTAAAATCTTTTAATATAGCAAAACAAAAATCTCTAGCAGAGGCACATCATTAGGCTTGGCTGGAGATTTGTCTTTTTGT
>CAZOTD010000170.1:0-3688 GCA_964582685.1 uncultured Treponema sp.
GCATAAGGAATTGGTAAATTGTATGTACTGCCACCAACTGCGTGATATGCCATAATTGAGCCTTCAAGCGATTTGCCAAGCGAGTTAAGATAATTTGCCCATTCCCTTATTTGAGGTTTAAACGCAGCCGATTCAAGAATGACAATAGCACTATCACTTTCAAAAGCATAACTTACATCTCCAAGCGGATCATTTGATTTATACGAATGAAGTTTAATATTCCCAAAGTCGTAAATCGTAACTTCTCCAAGACCCAGCGATTTTGTAGTTGCATTTTCTACAATCGATTCATTATTGTACACATTTTTTGCCATTGCAAGTGAACCAAGCAACATAATAAATACCACAGCAAATGAAATTTTTTTCACCATAAAATTAGCCTCCTAATTGTCTAATTCAAGGATGATTACAGATAATCATGGCAAGACATTTTGCATTGCCACAATCATCTGTAATTATTAATAATAACAACAACATTTACAAAAAATTGTTACAAACAATTTAATTTTAAAAAATATCGTTAATAGGACTTATTACTATTTACAAATTAAGTAAACTATGTTATATTTAAGTTATGCAGATAAGAAACACAAATCAACGAAAATTAATTCTCAATTTGATGAACAAAAATTACACACATCCTACAGCAGATGAAATTTATGAACTTGCCAGAAAACATGATTCTCACATCAGCAAGGGAACTGTTTATAGGAATTTAAACTTCCTTTGTCAAACTGGCGAGATTGTAAAAATCAATGTTCCAGATGGACCTGATCATTATGATGCAACACTTAAAGAGCATTACCATTTTTGTTGCAAAAATTGTGGAAAAATGACTGACATTCCTGGCAACATAAAAATAAAAGGCGATGCGACATTAGAAAAAATGGAAAATGACGGATTTTTGATTACAGAAAAGAATTTAGTTTTTATGGGATTTTGTCCAGACTGCGCAAAATAAAAATTGCAACATTAGTTTGCAAAAAAAATATTTTTCCATAGGAGGAGTAATTATGGATTTAAAAGATTTAAAAGGTTCAAAAACAGAAAAAAATTTACGAGCAGCTTTTGCAGGCGAATCACAAGTACGCAACAAGTACACTTTCTTTGCAGAAAAAGCGAGAAACGATGGATTTGATCAAATTGCAGACATTTTTGAAGAAACTGCTCGCAACGAATCAAAACATGCTGAACTTTGGTACAAACTTTTAAATGGAGGCGAAATTGGAGCAACAGCCGACAATTTAAAAGCAAGTGCAGCTGGAGAAAACTACGAATGGACAGATATGTATGTAGATTTTGCAAAAACTGCACAAGAAGAAGGTTTTACACAAATTGCAAAACTTTTTAATTTTGTCGCAGTAATTGAAAAACAACACGAAGAGCGTTTTCTAAAACTTCTAAAAGATGTAGAAAATGATCTAGTGTTTACAAACGAAGGCGATGCTATTTGGCAATGTCAACTTTGTGGACATATTGTTATCGGAAAAAAAGCCCCAGAAGAATGTCCAGTTTGTAGCGCTGGAAAAAACAACTTCCAATTAAAGCCAGCAAATTAAATACAATTGCCGAGTTTTCAAAAAAACTCGGCTTTTTTTTTACCTAACTTTTTTCCAAAATTCCCAAAATATTAAACAAATCAAAAGATTTTAAAATCCCAAAGAAACGACAAATCTAAAAACTAGTAGACAAAATAAATTCTAAATAGTAATTTATTACCTACAAAACTTAACATAATTTAAGTAAAAATAATTAAGCATATTTACAACGGAAATTTTATGACAACCCGCAAACAGATTTATAAATATTTTGGTTCTTTGCCATTTTATAAAAATGCTTTAACAATTGCACTTCCTGTTATGGCACAAATGCTAATTCAAAATTTAGTTTCGTTAATTGATAATTTCATGGTTGCTGGACTTGGCGACGTAAAAATGTCAGGCGTAAATATTGCAGGACAAATTCTATTTGCTTTTATGGTTTTGCTAAATACGATTTGTATTGCAGGTGGAATTTTTATGACACAATTTTCTGGTGCTAACGACAAACAAGGAATGAAACAAGCATTTTGTTTTAAAACTTTTATCGGAATATTTTTTATTGCATTATATATGTTCGTTACACTCGTTTTTCCGCGTCAAGTTTTAAGCATTATGGTAATTGGAAACGTGCAAGCACCAGCAATTCTAGATGAAGGCACAAAGTATTTTAGAATTATGGCTTTTGCAGGAATTCCTATGACAATTGCGACAATTATTGCGTCATCATTGCGCGAAATCGGCAAAGTAAAAATTCCTCTTGTTATTTCTGTAATTGCAACTTTAGTAAACACATTTTTCAACTGGATTTTTATCTACGGGAATCTCGGTGCGCCAAGACTTGAAGTTCGTGGAGCGGCAATTGCAACAATTATTGCACGCACAGTTGAAATGATTTGTTTTATCGCTTATGTAAAAATCAAAAAACCACCATTCACAATAAATTTAAAAGATTTCTTAAACATCAATTTTAAGTTATTCCGTGAAATTATCAAACGAGGTTGGAAAATTCTCGTTTCTGAAATGCTTTGGGCGATTGCAGAAACTATCACAACCGCACTTTACAATGGAAGAGGCGGTGCCGAAGTTGTTTCTGGAATGTCGTCAGGATTTGCAATTGCAAATTTATTTTTTATTGCCTTTAGCGGAGTTATGTCTGCCACAAGTGTAATTCTTGGTAAAACACTTGGACAAGGAAAACTTGAACAGGCAAAGAAAGAAAAAACATGGCTTTTAAATGGTTCAATAATTTTTGGAATTTTTATGACCTTTATAGGACTTGGCACAATGTTTCTTGTTCCTATTGTTTTCAAAAATCTAAGTGAAAGTTCGCAAAAAATATGTTCACAAATGGTTTTTGTTATGGCAATTTATATGCCAGTTTGGGTTTATGTGAATGTTCAATTTGCTATTTCACGCTCTGGCGGAGATACAACAATGGGAATGTGGGTCGATGGATTAACAAACTTGATACTAGTTATTCCCGGAATGTTCATCATGGCAAAACTTACTTCAATTGGACCTGTTGCAATGTACACAATTATTAAAAGCGTAGATTTTATAAAAATCATAATTGCGCATTTCTGGCTAAAAAAAGAATATTGGGTAAAAAATCTTGCAAAGGAAAATCAAATCAACGCTTAAAAACATTTAACGCCGTTCCAAGTAACTTAAAAAGCTGATCTGCCTTATAATTCGTTTCGTCGAAGCGAGCAGTTCGGAACGTTGATACCTCATAATTCGCCTCGCCGAAGCGAACATTGCGACACGTCATCGCAAGGCACGAAAAACCGCCGTCAATGCGAAGTTTGAAGAACCAAAGCAATCTCGCAAGCACGGAAAATGTCCTCCGCGTTTATAAGATTGCTTTGTTGCCACATTCGCACACATCTGCTACGAATGTGGCTCACAATGGCGCACCACCAGCCTCGCAATGACAATCCAACGCGTTGCGTTTCGCACTAATCACTGACCACTAATTCCTAACACCTAGACTATCTTCCATTCTGTAAGATTGCGTTCTTCTGTGGAAAAACTCGCACCGATTTTGAAGACTTTCTTTCCGCTCTTTTCGAAAGGCTCGGCATATTTGTTCTCCTCGATTTGATTCAACGCTTCGTCCGCAGAACTGTCAACCTTGAATTCGAAGA
>CAZOTD010000171.1:0-3685 GCA_964582685.1 uncultured Treponema sp.
AGATGCATAGTTCCTTTTTCATGTTTGTGTCCATTGCAAGACTGACGATTTCTCCACCGAAGCAGTCAGCATACGGTCGGCGCCATAATTGTCATTTTCAGGATCCTCATCGAGAATTCTGTGTATTTCAGTCAGCAGGTTCTGCCATTTCTTAGGCTTTTCTCCGTTCCGAAGCCATTTGTAGTAGCCTTTTTCATTGACCGAAAGAGCTCTGCACATCCACTTTCATCAGACAGTTTTATTGCCTGCTCCTTAAATTCTTTGCTGTACTTCATTGTCGTACCCCCATTTGATTTTCGGGTGTTTGTCGACTGTACTTTTATGTTAACCTTTCATCTTGCTTTTTATAGCGCACTGCGCTATATTTGTTCTGAGGCACACAAATGATAGAAATCAAAGATAAATCTTTAACTGGATATAAATATATAGACCTTTTTGCAGGTATTGGCGGATTTCACCTTGCACTTTCTTCTCTTGGTGCGGAATGTGTTTATGCTAATGAATGGGATAAGTTTGCACAAGAAGTGTATAAAGAAAATTTCGGAATACAACCAGAAGGAGATATTACTAAAGTTGATGAAAATACAATTCCAGACCATGATATTTTATGTGCTGGTTTTCCGTGCCAGGCTTTTTCTATTAGTGGCAAACAAAGAGGATTTGAAGATAGCCGCGGAACTTTGTTTTTTGATGTTGCACGTGTTGTTAAAGCAAAACGTCCAAAAGTCGTTTTTATGGAAAATGTAAAAAACTTTGCTGTCCACGACAATGGAAATACTCTTGCAGTTGTAAAAGGAACAATGGAAGAACTCGGATATACTTTTTATCAAAAAGTTTTGAACGCTGTTGATTACGGAATGCCACAGAAAAGAGAACGTATTTATATGGTTTGCTTTAGAAACGATTTGCCGAATAAAATATTCTATTATCCTAGAGCTTTTAAACTTACAAAGCACGTCGAAGATTTTTTGCTTGATGATGAATCAATGGTAAAAGATTTATATGTTAATCGTCCTGATACATTCTATAATGGAATAAAAGATAATAAATATAGCAATTCTTCTATCCGTCTTGGAATTGTGAATAAAGGTGGACAAGGCGAAAGAATCTATAGTACAAAGGGAATTGCGATTACTCTTTCAGCTTATGGCGGTGGTGTTTTTTCAAAAACTGGAGGTTATCTTGTGAATGGAAAGCCAAGAAGATTGCATCCGCGTGAGTGTGCAAGAATTATGGGTTATCCAGACGTTTATAAAATGGCAAAAAATAAAAATCAAGCATACAAACAATTTGGAAATTCAGTTGTGGTTGATGTTTTGCAATATATCGCTATTGAAATAGGAAAAACTCTTAAAGGGCAAACAGAAGAACTCGTTTTGACGGCTTAAATTTATGCAAGAAATTGAATTTAGAAAATGGCTAACAGATAATAATGTCTCGAAAAAAATGCAGTCTGATTTTGTTTCAAGAATCAAAAGAATTGAAAAAAGTCTTGAAATTTTTGATATTGATGAAGAATATAAAAAAGACAATTGCGAAAAACTTTTGAAATATCTGTCTGGAGGCTGTAAAGAAAAAGTCTACAACCAAAATCTTGAACTGCCTAGCACTTCAAAACAGTATTCTGTTTTGAAGTATGCTGTGAATAAGTATTTGTTGTTTTTGGAAACTATTAATTAAATTCCGCTTTGAAATTTCTCAAATCTTCTGCATCTTGGTTTTTAGCCAATGAGATGCTGAAAATCACATTTGCATTATTTGTATTTGATAATCTGCGGATTTCAAAAATATGGTTGTCCACTGGATTAAACTGATAATCATATTTTATGCCTTGAAGTTGGAATTTTTCCATTTTACCAGGCAGCTTTATAAACGCTTTGTCGTTCTTGAAATTGATTTTTGAATGACTGATTTTTTCTTCGTTTAAACAGCTTTCGATTTCTAAAACATTGGTCTGTGAAGGATGTGTTGAACCGCTTTTTTTAACTCTGTAAGTTCCGGTAACATCAAAATATTTATGAAAGTGCTGAATTGGAAATATTACAAAATTATTTGGCGATAAATTATTTTCTCCGACAACTCTTTCTACGATGAAGTATTTTACATCTTTTGATTTGTAAAAATTGTAAATCCATTCATAAAAATAAGATTTATCAAGATTTAAATTTTTGCCGCCAGTTCCAGGATTTGCATACTTATCAAAGTTTTCATTCATTTTATCAATAATGACATCTTCAACAAGATTTTTTTGATGACGGTTATTTTCAGAATTTACAAATCGACTTTCTTCTTGTCTTACAACAAACTGACCGCATTGGGCTTGCTGCATTTTAGATTCAATGAAAAAACATTGAATTCCGTTTTTCTTTAGCAGAATATCTGATTTTGTTGAATCTGAACCGCCGTCTGCTTCAAAAGTAAATTTTTCTGATGAAAAATTCTTCTTCAAATATTCAAAACATTCTTTTTCGCAAATCTTCCAGTTTTCAGCTTCTCTCATAATTAGTTCTCCATCAAAAATGATTTTATACTTTCGCCCAATGCTTTTATCACGTTTACTGTCATTGCATTTCCTGCTTGCATAAGCAAATGTCTATCAGAAACGACATCTTTAACTTTATCTGCATAATCCTTTGGAAAACCTTGCAGTAAAAGGGCTTCATATCCTGTAAGCTGATAGATTTTTCCATCACGAACGTACAAAACGCCATCCCGTTGTGAACGTAAAGTTGGGCAACGTTCTTCGTAAATCCGCAAGTCAGACATTCTTGTATCAAGAATTTTGCCTTCCATCGTTTCTAAATCTTGAACTGTATATTTTCCTTTGTTCGTAGGATTGTTCAAATAATATTGGAGAATTTCCAAACGTACAGAATCAGCAAGATTGTTGTCTATAAGATAATTTTTCAACGGAGGTTTTTCTTGTTCTACTGGCCATCTGAAATTTTCTATATTTAATCCCAGATTTTTGTTTACTCCGATAAAATAAACACGTTGCCGCATTTGTGGAACGCCATAATTAAGGCTTGTCAGAACTTTGTAAGCAACATCAAATCCTGCTTTGTTCAAGCGGTCGAGAATTATTTTCAAAGTTTCGCCTTTGTCGTGAGTTACAAGACCACGGACATTTTCAAGTAAAAAGCATTTTGGCTGTGTTCCTTCCAATATTCTTGCAAGGTGAAAAATAATCTGCCCGCGAGCATCATCAAATCCTGCTTTTCTGCCCATAACAGAAAAAGTCTGGCACGGAAAACCGGCAATCAATAAATCAAATTTCGGAAGATTTTCGGATTTTACCTTTTTAAGATTGCCCCAATTCTTTTCATTTGAAGTATCAAACATAAAGCGATAAGTTGTTGCGGAAAGTCTACTTGTGTCTGAATATCCGACAGATTTTAGTCCCACCTGCTCAAGTCCAAGCCTTCCGCCACCAATACCGGAGCAAAAATCAAAGAAAGTTGAAATTTGCATAAAACACCTTTTTTTGATTATCGGATAGAGATTGAGAGAAATTTATTGAAATGTGATAAAATAAAAAAAGGAAGTTAGAATGTTAAAAGATACAATAGATTTTTTTGAAAAGAAAAAAGAATGGTCAAAAATAAAGGATGAATTACTAGCATGTTATCTTGAACCATATTTTGTAAAAATACTTCAAACCAATAAACCTATTAATTATATAGAC
>CAZOTD010000172.1:0-3679 GCA_964582685.1 uncultured Treponema sp.
GTTTAAGTACATTAAAGATACAAAAAAAGACCTTCCGCTTTGGAAAGTCTTTGAGCCATGAAGGGTTCGAACCTTCGACCCACAGATTAAGAGTCTGTTGCTCTACCAGCTGAGCTAATGGCCCGATTTTAGTGCGTCCGACAGGATTCGAACCTGCTACCGCCGGATTCGAAGTCCGGAGCTCTATCCAGATGAGCTACGGGCGCATTTGCACAAAAAATTAGATTTGGGTGCCTGATGGGATTTGAACCCACGACAACCAGATCCACAATCTGGCGCTCTACCCCTGAACTACAGGCACCATATCTATTGATGAAAAATACTATATCAAAAAACGTTCCAATTAGTCAAGTATATCAAGTATGCAAATTGAGTTTTAATACTTTCATTTAACAGTTTTGCGGTATACTTGTGTATGCAATTGTAAAATTGAACCTTTAATGCTATTATCATCAATATGAATTTTAAAAAAGTTTTTACTCGAATATCTTCAATCCATATAGTAATTTTTATACTTGCTTTTTTAACACTTATAATTGGATGTTTTCATATTTATTGTATCAAAAAAAGTAATAAAATTGTTACTTACGAGCAAAATTCAGACACAATCTTAACTGATGACAAAGACATTTACATTGTATTTTCAACTCCGCCCGACAAATTATGGATGGAACCGTCGCATTTTTTTGGTGCTCAATATGATGGAAAATTTTATAACAATACAAATCATACTTTTACTGACTGGACAGTTACAGTCCAAGTTCCTGAAAGTTATTGGGTTGATAGCACTTGGAATTTTGAAGGAACATATTATTATTCCGAAAGCAAACCAATTCCAAAAAAACACAGTGATTATCCAGAATATTTAAGGCAATACGAATCTGAAATCGACTACATCGAAATGCGAAAAATTCAAGGCAATAAAGCAACTGAAATTTCTAGCAAGAACACAATAGATAAAGATCCTTTTATGCTTGGAATGATTATGTATACGCCTTTTAGATTCGATGTTTCGCGAGTTAAAATTACTGGGCGTTTTATTTATGCTCCAACGGATTTTCCTATTTATTATGTTCTTTTGATTGCAATTGGAATGACTTTAGTTTCGCTTGTTACACTTATAATTGTTAATGTAACTGTTAAGCAAAAACTTCGATATTACGAACTTAGCCAAAAATTAAATTTTGATATAATGGTTCAGTCATTTAAGACTTTTGCCAATCTTATTTATGCAAAAGACGCTTATACTAAAGAACATTCTCTTAGAGTTGCAGCGTATGCAAGAGAAATTGCAAAAAGAATGTATATGTCAGAACAAGAGCAAATGGAAATATATTGGTGCGGACTTATGCATGATGTCGGAAAAATCGGAATTGCAGAAAGTATCCTTCATAAACCAACAAATCTCACTCCTGAAGAATATGATGAAATTCAATCGCATACAACAAAAGGCTACGAAATGCTTTGCGACTTTACCACAATACCAAAACTAAAAGAAGTTGCAAAATCACATCACGAGCATTGGGATGGAACAGGTTATTGTGAACATTTAAAAGGCGAGCAAATTCCTCTTGAAGCTAGAATTATTTGTGTATGCGACACTTTTGACGCAATGAATACAGACAGATGTTATCGCCACAGTCTTACAAAAGATAAAATCGTTGAAGAATTTAAAAAATATTCAGGAACATATTTTGAACCAAAAATCGCAAAAATTATGCTAGAAATGATTCAAGACGGAAGTGTCGAAAAAATTGGAAGTATTGAAAACATCGATTATAAATAATCTGATTTTTTATAAAATAATTTTTTGTTTGGACGTTCTGCAATTAATTTATTGAACCAGGGATTTCTGATTCGGCATTTCTTGCAGCGCACCAAGTTCCTTTTTTTAATGCTAATTCAAAATTCTTTGTATTTAAATATTCAAAAAGAAAACCTGCAGAAAACGAATCCCCACAAGCCGTTGTATTTACAGGATTAATTTTTTCAACTGGAGATAAAGCAAAAGTTCCTTTACACGCAGCAAATGCTGGCTGATTTGCACGCGTTACAACAATAATATTATTTAACGTTTGAGATTTATTTGTTATTTCTTGTTTCAATTTGTCTTCAAAACAAGAATCATTCGGATTACAATCAAGTCCAAAAGTTTGAATAAATTCATCTTGGTTAATTTTTATAATTGAAGGAATACATAACTTAAACGTATTAAGCAAATCTTGGCCATAATAGTCAGCAAGAAATATTTTATTCAAATTAATTGCAATTTTTGCAATTTGTGGAATTAAATTTTCTGTAAAACATTTTGGCTTACTGCCAGCAAAAAGAACGGCATCACATTTTTTTGCTTTTTTAAAAATCAATTTTAAAAGTTTTTTTTCGCAATTTTGAACATCAAAAATTACTTCTGGTTCACTTACGACAATTTCTGTTGTTGTATTTTTTTCTTGTTCCAAAAGTGTACAGCATTCACGAGTAAAACCTGGAATTAAAACATATTCAAGCTTAAGATTATCTCGTTTTGCAAGTTTTAAAAAGAGCGATTTATTTTCTTTGCCAAGTGGACAAATTGATTGAACACAATTTTTATCAAGTTGACTTAAAACGCGAGCAGAATTTAATGCTTTGCCAGAAGCATCAAGTCTATACGAAATAGAGCGATTTACATTTTCAAGAATCAAGTTTTTGAACTTAACAGTTTTTTGAATTGTTGAACTTAAACAAATGCATAAAATCTTTGCCATAATTTTCCCTATGTAAATAAATTAAAAATAAAATCTTTTGCTTGAATAAAAAATGGTTCGCAAATTACAAAAAAAATCACAAAAAGAATTGAAGGAAGATAATTTGCAGTCTTTATTTTTTTTAAGGATAAAAGATTAATTCCAATCATAATAATCATCGCTCCTCCACAACTTGTAATTTCTGCAAGCATTTGTTCTGTTACATAAGGTTGAAGAAAAGTTGAAAGCAACGTTAAAATTCCTTGATAAATAAAAATTGTAATAAACGAAAAAAGCGTTCCGATTCCCATTGAAGCGGCAAAAGTAATTGCCATAAATCCGTCAAGAATTGATTTTGTAAAAATCACAGTATAATTCTTATTAATTCCCGCTTCAAATGAACCTAAAATTGACATTGCTCCAACACAAAAAAGGCAAGACGCATTAAGAAAAGCAGTGCCAAAATCTTTTTTATTTTCCAAAGTTTCAATTTGATTTTTTAGTGAATGATTTTCAAGCGAGTTGTTGAATTTTGAAATTTCAATTTCAGTTTTAGATAATTTATTTTTGCGTTTATTTAAAAATTTCTCAATTAAATTTCCAATTCCAAGAATTTTCCCATCTAAATCAAAAACTGAACCAAGAATTCCACCAAGCAACAAAGAAAGAGAAAGATAAATGATATTTTGAAATTTAAAAGCCATTTGCATTCCAAGTACAACAGTAATAATTCCTGCCGCATCTTGAATGACAGTAGACATTTTGCCAGAAATTCGTTTTGAAAAAATCAAACCGATAGCAGAACCAAAAATAACTGCAACACAATTTATAACTACAGCAATCATTTAAATCTTAATCCTTTTTTTAAAATCACCACCACCCGCATAGCCGGTGATTTCTTGTGAAAATATTCCGCTTCGCTCCATATTTTCACGGGCTCTCGTGCCCATAAA
>CAZOTD010000173.1:0-3661 GCA_964582685.1 uncultured Treponema sp.
ATTATATAATATAATCTAATTATGAAAATTTATTTTTGGGACAAAATAAAATCTGATATAGTTTCTGGCAATTTGATTTCTGATTTTAAAAATGGAAGCGGAATTTCAATTGGAAGTTTTGATGGACTTCATCAAGGTCATAGATTTTTGATTTCTACACTTGTTCAAAATTGCAAAAAAAATAATATTTTATCTGGTGTTCTTTCATTTTCACGACCACTTCCAAGTTATAAACATTATCAAGATTATCAAGGCGACTTAACAACTTTAGAGCAACGCATTAAACTTTTTGAACAATTAGGACTTGATTTCTTAATTATTGTAGATTTTACAAAAGAATTTTCAGAAATTAAAGGAATAGATTTTCTAGATTTTTTACATAAATCTTTCAATATGAAATATATTGCAGAAGGAGTTGATTTTCGTTGTGGCTACAAAGGTTCTACCGACATTTCTTCAATTAAATATTTTTCTGACAATAATCACATTTCTTATGATTTTTTAGATCCTGTAATTTATCGTCCAGGAACAGACGAAGAAGAAAGAATAAGTTCTTCATATATACGGACAATGATTTTAAAAAGATTTTTTTCTACAGCGCAAGAACTTCTTGAACGACCATATTCCATTCAATTAAAAATTGAGAATGAAATTAAAAAACAAAATGAAACTTTATTTTTTGAAAAAGCAAAGTTTGAACAAGTTTTGCCTCCGATAGGTTTTTATCATTGCAAATCATTTGATAAAGAAGTTCGCCTTGAAATTACAGAAACACAAGTAATATGTCAGTTTTTTGATGATATTAATCTAAAGTTAGGTTCAATTATTACAGTCGAATTTTAATTCCAAAAAAAATCTATTTGACTTAAAAAAAATATGTAATTTTTTGCATATTGTGTTATAATAAATCAACACATTTTTGGAGTTATATATGAATTCTAAAGTAAGTAATTTTCTTTCAAAACATAATTTTGTTCAGCACATTGATATTGATTCATTTTCTCAAGCATTACTTTGTGATATGAGAAAAGGAATTAATGGTGAAAAGTCTGATGAAGACATGATAAGAACTTGGACTAATCCTCCAAAAGAAAAAATTAAAAATCAAAAAGTTATTGTAATCGATGCAGGCGGAACAAATTTTCGTTCATGCCTTGTTACATTTGATGAAAATGGAATTGCTCAGATTTCAAATCTTGAAAAAACTGTAATGCCAGGAATCGAAAGAGAACTTTCATTTAAGGAATTTTTTGATCAACTTGCAAAAAATCTAGAACATCTAAAAAATCAAGCCGACTCAATTGGTTTTTGTTTTTCGTATCCAACAGAAATTCAAAAAGATGGTGATGGAATTCTTATAGGATTTTCTAAAGAAGTTAAAGCTCCAGAAGTTGTCGGAAAACCAATTGGCAAATCTCTTTCTGATGCACTTGTCGCTCATGGTTGGAATCGTCCAAAACGTATTGCAATTCTTAACGACACAGTTGCTGCCTTACTTGCTGGCGCGGCTTCTGGACAAAAAGGCGTTGAATATTCTTCTTATATTGGGTTTATACTTGGAACTGGACTTAATGCAGCTTATATTCAACCTGCAATTCCAGAAAATCCAGATTTTGCTTCTTCGCAAATTGTTGTATGTGAATCTGGAAAGTTCTGTTCTGTAATTCAATCGGATTTTGATAAAGAACTTGATTCTAAAACTATGAAGCCTGGAACTTTCTTTATGGAAAAATCTTGTTCTGGTGCTTATCTTGGTCCTTTGTCATATTGTGCATTGAAAATGGCTGCAAAAGAGGAACTTCTTTCAAAAACGGTTGCAGAAAAAATTCTTGAACTTGATAATCTTACTTTAATTGAATCAAGTGATTTTCTTCAATATCCTTATGACACAGAACATATTCTTGCAAAAATTCTTTCAGAATCTGGAACAAAAGAAGATTACGATTTTATTTTCCAACTTCTTGATGCAATTATGGAACGAACGGCTCGCTATAGTGCAACAATTCTTGCTTCTTGTGTTATTCAAAGTGGAGAAGGAACTCTTCCATATAAACCTGTTTGTATTCTTTGTAATGGTTCAACATATTATAAAACTTACAAAATTCCAGAAAGAGTAAAAGGTTATCTTGAAGAAATCCTTACAAAGCAGAAAGGTCTTTATTGGGATATTATTGCAGTTGAAAATGATATAACATTAGGTGCTGCAATTGGTGGATTGATTGAACGTTAAAAAAAATAGAATTGTTTTATTTTTTGTATTGTTTTGGGTAGCAAGTTTTTTTTGTGCTAGTGCTAAATCAATTAATCAGCACTACATAATCAAAACTAAATATTTTGATATTATTTATAGATTTCCTTCTAAAGATACTGCAAAACTTATATCAAAAAATATTGACAAACTTTATCTTGAACTTCGTGAATCTTTTGAAGTTCAAGATTTTTTTCATTTTAAGAATTTTCCAGTCTATATAGAATACTCAACTGATGAACTTAACGCATTTTATACTACATATCCTTATAGACATATTGTTCTTTATGATACAGTTCCTGCTGAAAATCTTGCAGTTTATGAAAATACAATTTTAAGCGTTTTGCAACATGAACTTTCTCATGCGATTTCATTGAATATTAAATCTCAAGAAGCAGAAAAATTAAGTGAATTTTTTTTTGACGGAATCAGTTTTTCATTTTATAATGCACCACAATTTATTACAGAAGGAATTGCAGTTCAAAAAGAGAGTGAAGATGGTTTTGGCCGTCTCAATAATTCTTATTCGCTTCATTTGATTAGACAAGCAAAACTTGAAGGAAAATTTTTGAACTATAATCAAATTACTGGTGCTCGTGATATTTATCCAAGTGGTAATTTGCCTTATATGTTTGGAGGCGCTTTTTTTGATTTTCTTGAAAAAAAATATGGCAAAGAAAAAATTAAATTATTTTTTTTAGATATCAATAGCGAATTAACGAATTACACAACGATTTACAAAAATATTTTTGAACAAGAAATTGAAAAAGATTACATTGAATTTTTTGAAACTATCGACATTCCAAAGATTAACGAAAATCCTTACGCCGAAGATGGAGTTTTTGATTACTATTCTTTGGTAGAAAATCTAGGTAAAAAAGGAAAACAAAAAAAAGATAGTCGTCCAAATGTAATTTCAAGTTTTCTTACGGAAGAAAAAGCTGGAACTGCTTGGTTTAATCAAGATTCAAACGAAGTTATCTATTCAGAAAAAGTGACAAAAAATTCTTCTTTTTCTCCAGGTGTTCCTAAAAAACTTTTTTCGATGACAGGAGTTAATAAAATTTCCTTTTCATCTGATGGGCGTTATCTTGCAATCTCTAGAACTTTAACTTATAAAACCAGAAAAAATTTTGTAACAGTTTATGATATGCAAGAAAAATGTTTTTTACCACTTGATTTTGGATTTCGAGATGCTACGGTTCTATTTTATAACGGAACTTATTATCTTGTGGCAGTTCGTACTTTAAGTCAGAAGAGTTTTCTTGAAATTTTTCAATTTGAAGAAGATAAAAAATTTAATCTTGTAAAACAAATCCCTTTTGAAAGTAACGTTGTTCCATTTAGCGTTACAGATTGCGGAAATTCAATTATTGCCTTTATTTTAAAATCTAAAATGGATTATTATATTTA
>CAZOTD010000174.1:0-3653 GCA_964582685.1 uncultured Treponema sp.
TTGCGAATTGCGAATTGCGAATTGCGAATTGCGAATTGCGAATTGCGAATTTTGAGGCATTAGGATTTGTTTGTCAAGTGATTTTATTGTAAATTGAACAACTCTCACCATAATGTAATAATTGTAATGAAGATTTGTGATTTGTCAACTATTTCGTATGTGGCTGTTACTCAAAGTCGCCATATAATAAAATGTCGCCAGACTTTGTCAGCGTACGAGCACTCAAAATAGTGCAGTTTGTAGTCAACATAATGGTTATTCTTTACCCTCTCACCCGACCATTCTATAGACACCTGCACGGTCGGTTTGCAGACAACAAACTGTACGGTTTTTAGATAGCAATTCACTTGAGTTATAGTCTATAATTAAAAAAATTACAGTCTATAATTAAAAAAATTATAGACTGTAATCGAAAAATTTACAGTCTATAATTACAAGTACTTTCGGCAAAATCACGCTGTCAGTAATTAATTCCATTATCTTCTCTGTATTTTTCGGCACGCGAGAGAAGTCCTTCATTATAATCGTCATTCACGATAAGTTTTATTGGATATTGTAAAGTTTCGTCGGATAATTCATCTTTTACGCTTTGAATTTTTGAAGACAAAAGAGGAATTTTTGCTGCATCGATAAGACTTTTTTGGTCGTCAGAAATATCGTTTGTATCTGATTTATTGCAAGCGTATACAATATTTCTAAGGTTGCCAAAAGTTTCAAGTCCATAAATCAATTCTGGATTATCGAGAGGCAAGCCTTCAAAGAAATATATTTTTGTAAAACCATATTTTTTTGCAATCGTTTTTATAAATTTTACAAGATGAGTTGAAAAATCATTTGTACTTGCAGGAACTCCATCTGCAAATACAAAAAGTTCTTGCAAATCGCCATAAATATTTTCAATTTTGTTTGAATCGTCTTCAATAATCATTTGGTGTTGTGCAAGTTTTTTTATTGCTTTAATAAATCTCGGTTCTTGTGCTGGTGGTTGCTCTTGTTCTTGCATTGGAACATTTGTAGAAGATTTTGAAGAATCTTCTGTTTTCTTTTTTCTCGAGGCGCGTTTTCTTTCTGGTTTTTCTTCTTGTGCGTTATCTTGAGTTTCTTCTGTCTTCTTTTTTCTTGAAGCACGCTTTCTTTTTGGCTTTTCTTCGGTTATGATTTCTTCTTGTTTGTCAAAATCTTCTGTTTTATCTAATTCGTCTAATTTGACAGTTGTCGGTTCAGTTTCTTGTTCTTGAATAGAAAATTCTGTTTGGTCAGATTGTTCAGATTTTTCTTCTTGGTTATCAATTTCTTTTGAAAGTTCTGGCTGAACGGTTTTAAGTTGTTCTTGATTTTGAGCAATTTGTTCTGTTGGATCTACAACTGGACCGTTCATCAAGTTTTCAAGTTCATCCATTGATATTGGTCTAAAACCTTCGTCAAGTGAATCATTTCTGCAACATTGCGAATTTAAAATTTCTTGAATAAGTTCATCTTGTGTTTTTTCTTGCTCTTGTGTTGAATTGTCTAAAGTTTGTTCAGTTGTTTTTTGTTCTTCAGATTTTGAGTTTTGGTTCAAGATACTTTCAAGTTCTTCTTGATTGATTGAAATTTCTTGTTCTTCGGAAGTTTGCTCTTGTGCGATTTGATTTTCTTGTGTGCCTTTTTGTGTTTCTTCAATTTCAAGTTGCTCAGATTCAGAAGTTTCATCTTCATCAGAATCGTTTTGAGTGAATTCTCCAATTTCAGAAAATTCATCTTGATTAACTTGAACTTGATCAAGATTGTCGCCGAGATTTTCGATTTTTGCCGAGAATTTCTCTTCTTCACTTGGCTCGTCGCTATAAGAATTTACGTCGATTGACGGAACAAGTTCTAAAAGTCGATTAATAAGTTCTTCTGGCGCGTTTTCGTTTGCATAAACTTCTGCAAGTTTGTTGCAACATTCAAAAGCGTCAATATGAACATCAACTGTGTTTTTTGCAAGATAAACTTTTTCAATATTCACTGGGCATTTTATCAAAATTACGCCATTTGCTACAATTTGATAAAGGCAACCATGATTTTCATCAACAAAGAAATTTTTGCATTCTTCGGAAAATCGCATATATTGCAAGGAATTTAAGCCAGAAAGGCTTCTGTCTTGAATTGTTTCTAGTGCACCAGGAAAAACAATCGTTGAAAGTTTTGAGCAACCAGTAAGTGCACCAAATTTAATAGTTTTTACGCTTGGAGGAATTACAATCGAGGTTATGCTTTCGCAGTCGCGAAAAACATCTGTTTCAAGACTTTCAATTCCGTTCCTAAAAGGAATTTCTTGCAAACTTGAACATCCCCAAAATAAACCTTCTGGAAAATCAGAAAGATTTTGTGGCATTGTGATTTTCTTCAAATTTGAACATCCGGCAAAAGTAAATGGTTTTAATGCAGAAAGTGTTGCAGGAAGTTTTACTTGTTCAAGCGTTTCGCAAGAAGAAAAAAGATTTTCTCCAATTTCTGTGATTGTGTCAGGCAAACAAACGCTAACAGCAGGTGATTGTGCAAAAACGCCATTGGCAATTTTTGTAACGCCTGTTGGAACATTAATAACAGTTCCTAATTTTGAAAAATCGCATTTTAATAATGTTTTTCCGTCTGCAGAAAAAATAAAACCTTCTGTCGCCATAATTTAATTTCCATTTATTGCTTGCTAGTTATTATAGAGGGAAAATTATGATTTTTCAATTAAATTGCTTTTTTGTTGTTTTTCATAATTTTTCTTATTCCACACAAAGTTGAGAATAGCCATCGAAACTATGATTGTGTATCCTACTACGCTATAAATATCGGCAAATTGTCCAAAGAAAATAATTCCAAAAATGGTAGAAAATATTAATTGCGTGTAATCATAAATTGAAATTTCGCGTGCCGGAGCATAATAATATGCGGCAGTAATTGCGAATTGTCCCAAAGCTGAACAAAGTCCGCCGCATAAGAGCAACAAAGTTTGATAAAATGTCATTGGATTAAAACTTGTAATCAAATATGGAATTGAAAACAACATTGAATATCCAGAAAAGAAGAAAACAATTATATTTCGATTACATTTTAAGGAACTAAGTTTTCGAACACAACTGTATGCAAAACCTGCCCCGATTCCACCTAAAAATCCTGCTAGCGATGGCAGAAATTTTACAAAATTGAAACTTGGTTTTACAACTAACATTGAACCAATAAATGCAACAGTGATTGCAATTAAAGGAACTGGCTTAATTTTCTCTTTCATTATAAAAAAGCTAAAGATAATTGCAAAAAATGGAGACATTTTATTAAGAATTGCGGCATCAGAAAGAACTAAATGTTCGATTGCGTAAAAATTCCCAAAAATACCAACTGTTCCTGCTGTTGCCCTAAGTATAAGCCATTTTAGGCAACCTTTTGGAATTTGAACTGCTTGTGGACCTTTTTGTCTGCGTTCTTTGAGCAAAAGGAAGAATGCAATTACAAAAGCCACAGCATTGCGGAAGAATGCTTTTTGAACAAAATAAATGTTGCCGGCAAGTTTAACAAGTGCTGCCATTAGAGCAAAACAAAATGCCGAAAAAATCAAATAGCAAATACTTTTTGTAGTACTCGAAAATCGTTCCATAGTCAAAATTATACTAAAATTATAAAAATTGTGCATTTAATTC
>CAZOTD010000175.1:0-3640 GCA_964582685.1 uncultured Treponema sp.
GCATTATTTTCTTCTTCAATTTTCTTTTTAGAAATTTCAATCCTAGAATATAAAAGTTTAAGCGCACAATCTTTCAAAAAATAAAATCCGCAAGCACAAATCGAAAGTTTGTTTTTTTGATTTTCGAGAATATGACAGTAAATCGGAAGTTGAAAATCGGGAATAAGATTATTTTCGCTATTAAAATAGCAATTACTTGGCACAGAAGATTTTGAAGTTTTAATATCAATCAAAACGAGTTCTCCAAGTGGCGAAGCAAGTATACAGTCAATTCTTGAATCAAACATAAATTCTTTTGATTCGTCTTCTAGCGTGAATCTTTTTTCAACTTCGAAAACTGTAAAGCCATTAAAAAAATGGCTAAAATTTAAAACCGATTTTACTATTGAATCTTTAATTGCATTTTTTGTTGACAAAAAAAGTTGATTTGAAAGATAACTTTTTCCAGATATAGAAATTGCTTCTTCAATACTTTCAATCAAAAAATCGTAATGAATTTTAGGAAGTGAATTTGCTTCACAATCAATGGCAAGTGGAATTGTAGCTTTTTTCAATTTAGAAAAATATAATTCAAGAATTTTATGATTTAAGTTTCCCATTGCAAAAGCATCAACCAAAGTTGCAACATTGTCTGCTTGTTTAACATCGAGAATTTTGTCAAACATATATGCTCTTGGACATTGAAAAAATTTCTTTAAATCCGAAACTGTAACTTTAATTTTTTCGTCACGACTTGTTACATTCTCGACAACTGTTTTTAACAATTCCGTTGCATTTTGTGGAATGTTTTTTTTAGTTGCTTGTTTTTCGTTCCAATTATCAAATCCATCTTTTTGAAGTTTGTAAATTTGGCTCGGAAATTTTTCAGAATTAAAATCAAAATATGATTCTCGTTCTAGCGTATACGAATCCAATTTTGCAAAATCATCACAATGCGTTTTATTTTTTTCTTGTGGAATATGACTTAACTCTAAAAGATAACTATTAAGAAAAGCATAACCGTCAAAAGTTTTTTGTGCACAAGTAAAAAGACACTCAGTTTGACAATTCATCGCATAAAGCAAAATAAAATCTTGCGTAACATTCTGTTCATTTGCAAATCCAAGCAAACGTCTTTTTTCATCACGCAAAAACGAAAGAGGTTTATAAACAACAGAAATTCCATTTTGGCTCGAATCAAGAATAAGATGAATTTGAAAAGGCGCACAAGAAGCAGTTTTGTAAGGAAGAATTTGAACGCCAGAAGTTTCAACTTGAGGAACATAAAGTTTGTCTTTGAGATAATTGCAAAAAAAATTGTAGTAAGAAGGAATTTCAAAAATTTTGCATTGACCGAATTTTTCTTCAAGATTAATTAGGGCACCAAGTTCCGAAATACAACGACTTAACAATTTATCATTTTCTTTAGGAAAATTTTCTGATTTAAAATCAAAAAATTTTTCTCTAAATTCAAAATAGCCAACACGAATTTCTGAAAAAGATTTTGATTCAACAATTTTCGAAATTATTTTTTTTAAATTTTCGTACAAAGGTTGAACACGTTCTACTAAAGTTAAATCAACAGGATTTTTAAAAGATTTTTTCCAGACATCAATTTGTTCGCCGTCATATTTATATGAACAAATACAATTATTCTCACGTCCGAATTGTATAAGCATATCATTTGCACTAGGTTCTTTCCAAGGAAGTTCTTTATTAAGCAAAAGATTTTTTATTGAATCAAAAGAAAAATTTTCAGAATAACAATTTAGAATTTGAATAAAAAAACTTCCGATGCCACTTGATGAAAGTGGCTTGCCTTTTTTTTGAACATAAGGAATTTCGTAAAGAGAAAGTTCACGCTCAAGATAAGGTCCATAAGAATCGATATTCAAAACTGAAATTGCCATTTTGTTCCAAGGAATATTTTTTTCGTTATGAATTTTCCAAAGATAGTGAATAGCATCTTTTAATTCAAATCGACTGTTAAGATACGAATGTCCTTGTGGAAGTTGTGCCTTTAATTCTTGAGGAATATGAACGATTTGAATGTCAGAAGAGGCTTCAAGTAAATCTTGATATTCAGAATAATCCATTAAAATTTCTGGAAAGAAAATTATATATTTCTTTCCGTTGGAAGAAAAAGGTGGAGTTTCCCAGGCTGGATCAAAAAGATTATTTTCATCAAGAAATTTTTTGTAACGATTATACAATTCCAAAAAATCTAAATCTTCTTCATCACAAATAGAGTTTTTCTTTTCAAAACATTTTTTCCACATTGCAAGAGAAGGAAGAATTGATGCAATCCAATTAGCAAACCTAAAAGCGTTTGTCGCATATTCTTGAGTAATGATGTTTTTAAAAAAGGGATTTTTTGAATTCTGTAAAATAATATTTTCAGCAAAAATTGAGCGCAAAATTGCAGGAATTGAATCTTTTTTTTGCTGTTGGCTTTTTATAGATTCACTTTTAAAATCATCCCAAGCAATAAAGCGATTAGACGCAATACATTCAAACTCTGTAAATTCAAGCGCTTCATCAATCCACATTGAAGCACAAATTTGAGTCGGAAAAACAAAAATTGAATTGGATTTTTTAATTTCATTTTTTATAACATTTTTTATTATCGAATCACTTAATTTGTTCATTTTTCAACATAAGATATTGTTTCACTAAAATATGGAACAAAAGCTGTGTAAGTTTTTGAAGTAGTTCTTGCGGCAACATCGTAATCAATCCAAGTTGATTTAAACAATTTTATCATTCCGGGAATATAAGCCAAATCTGATGGCATAACAAAATTTGAATCAATTTGATTTTCGATAAAATAATCATGAACACTCTGAACAGAATTTGCAAGAACATGTGCAATAAATGTTGAACACACAAAATCAGTTTGACCTTCTGAAAAAGTTTCTTCAAAAGAACTATCGGGGCTTCCAGCAAAAACTTTTTCATCTTCTGATAAAAAGAATTTTCTGTTTATACCACGTAAAGCAATTTTAAAATTTTGACCAATATCATATTTTGTATTAGGATTGTAATAATATTCTTCTACCATTTTTCTAAGATTATAATATTCTTCATCTGTAACTTTCAAGGCATAAGTAATTTGCACAGATTTTTTTATATTGCACTTTTTCATATATTTATTATTACTAGGATTAGTGCAACTTTCGATAGTGAGATTTTTATTTTTGTCTGTAGAAGTTAGTCCATAAAAATTATCATTAAGCGTGAATCCAATAGCAGAATGACTTGTAAATTCGTCTGAAACATCTACCACTTTTATACAACCATTAAGAATATTTTCTGGGCAAAAAGGATTGTCATAATATGGTTTGTAAAGTCTGATAAAAACATATTTTTCATTTCCAAGAGATTCTTGAAATTCAGTTGAAAAATAAATTTTAAAAAAACTATCATCTTCATCAAGAACAACTCCAGAAGGAATTTCCGTAGTTACATCAGTTTCAAGTTTTGTAGAGTGACAATTAAAAAAAAATACTAAGCAAGGAAATGTAAGTAAAATTAATAAAAATCTAAGTCGCTTTTTTATAATTTTCTTTTCCATATGACTCTTTCTCCAAACCTTTCTCCAACTATAATTATATTTTTTTTTACAAAATTTGCAACTTTTTTTTTTGTCACTTAACAACCG
>CAZOTD010000176.1:0-3578 GCA_964582685.1 uncultured Treponema sp.
TTAATGTATTTTAAATATACTTTTCATGTTTTCTAAAAAGCAATGCAATATATTTGTTATCAGATAAGAAATCTAAGGAGGTTCATTATGATGAACAAAAAAACTGTAAAAACAAGTATTATTGTATTGCTGGCACTTTCGCTTACTGCAATTCCACTTTTTGCAAAAGATTGGCACAAGAATAATCATCCGCACTTTACAAATTCAATTCTAACTCAAGAACAAATGCAAATCGCTGGTGACTGGACTTACTTTGACAACAATTATTTTGTGAAAATTGATTTTGACCGTGATGGCGACCTGGAAATAAAACTTCGCGAAGGAAATAAGACTGAAACTGAATGGGAAGGTTTTTGGACAGCGAGTGCAAATCAAATTACTTTTAATGTTGTAAAAAAGGAAGTGAAAAATTACACAACAACAATGCAACGAAAAACAACTGAACGTTTGGCAGAAACCTGGACAATAAATTATTCGTTCGATTCTAGCGGTGCACTTTTACTTACTTGCAGTAATTTGCCAAATCAAGTTGCAAGCGGTACGGCTTATCAACGTTCTTGGTAATTTCTGACAAAACTTATGGATAAGGCAGGCATTAAAATTAAGGTCTGCCTTTTTTTACTATGATTGTGTGATGAAAGTGATGGGTTGCGCGGCGCAAGTGGCACTTGAACAGAGAAACTGGCGGTTGCGCGGCGCAAGTGGCGGTTTTCTAAGAAAACTGGCAATCTACTGACAAACTAGCGGTTTAATAATTGATGTATTATAATTGTGGCAGAATAAAGTGAGAAAAAATATGAAAAAATTTTTTGTAGCATTTGTAGCATTGACGATTTTCTTAATTTTACAAATTCCTCTTTTTGCAGATGACAAAAGACATAATTTTTTTTCTGACAATATGATGCATTATCGCGGAATGAGAATGCTTTCTTCAAGAACAGAATTTTATGTTACAGAAATTGAATTTGAAGAAAAGGACGACATAAAAATCAAACTTAAAGTAAAATTCAACACGCAAATAAATCCTCGAACAGTAAAACGTTCAGACATTCTTCTTAACGAAAAATCAATTCCGCAAAACGCAAAAATTTCATTCAGTAAAAAAGGCAATAAACTTGAAATTGAATTTCCACTTTTTCTTCTTGACTCTTACAATTCGCCTAATTTGCCAAACGGATTTTTTACACTTTCTTTAGGCGACATAAAAAGTTTTAACAACGTGCCTTTACAAGAATCAATTTTTGAAGATTTGTATCTTGACTGCGAATACGAATATCGGCTTTATCAGCGAGATGACGGCGTTTGGTTTATGTGGCGCGAGGAGGACGACTAATGAATAATGGAAAAGTTCTTGTCGTAGAAGATGACAAAGGAATTACAGATTTTTTAATTCCCGAACTTGAGCACGAAGAATTTGAAGTTATGTGTGCGAGCGACGGTCGAAGCAGTTTGGAACTTTTTGAAAACAATGAATTTGACATCATTCTTCTTGACATTATGATTCCGAATTTAAACGGAATGGAAGTTCTTCGCCGAATCAGAAAAAAATCAAATGTGCCAGTCATTATGATTACCGCCAGAAGAGAAACGCTTGATAAAGTTAACGGCCTTGACGCTGGTGCAGACGATTATCTTGTAAAACCTTTTGAAATTGAAGAATTGTTTGCACGAATGAGAGCAGTTATTCGAAGAAAAGATTCTTCTTCTGCTTTGCCAATAAAATTTCGTGCACTTACTCTTGAGCCTTCATCAATGGAAGTTACGCTGAACAAAGAAAAAATTGAACTTTCAAAAACAGAATATCTTTTGCTAAAAACACTTCTTGAACATAAAAATGTCGTGATGAGTCGAAATGAAATTCTTGACGCGGTGTGGGGAAAAAATCACTTTATTGATGAAAATTCAGTTGACGTTTATATGCGACACTTGCGTTCAAAAATTGATAAAAAAGCTGGCGAAGAATATATTTCAACTGTTCGCGGAGCCGGATATGTAATTCGGAAAGATGTAAATGAAACATAAAAACAAAACACAAGCAGTTCAAACTCTCGCACTACGATTTTCAATTTTGCTGGCAGTTTTTATAATTGCTTTTTCGTTAAGTATAATTTTTTTCTTGCGTTTTAGAATTCGAAATCAACAAAATCAAGAACTTATAAATGCAGCGAATGTTCTTTATAATGCGATAAAAATTCAAGGCGAGCGAGGCGACAAAATTCTTTATAATTTTAGAAATGCGGAAAATGCCGAACTTCCATATTACATTACTTACACAATTTACAGCGACCAGGAAAATATTTTTGCAACAAACGATCCGTTTTTGCCACTTCTTCCGATTACAAAAAAACACGCAATTCATCATTATGAAGAAAATTATTTCAGTGACGGCGATTTGAACATTCTTTATTATGCGGTTGGATTTGGAAAATTTTCTAGCGAAAAATCTTTTGCATTAAGTTCTACTTCAAGTGAAAATTTTATAATAGAAACTGCGCTCAACATCGACACAGACGAATCGCTTCACTTACTTTTTGATTTGCCAAAAATTATGCTGATTGCTTTTCCGCCACTTTTGCTACTTTCGTATTTTGCTTCTCTTTTGATTGCAAAACGTGTTATGAAAAACGTCCGAAAAATGACCGAAACTGCAATGCAAATCAGTAGCACGAATCTTGAAAGTCGACTTCCTTTATCAAAGCGTGGCGATGAATTTGACACACTCGCACAAAGTTTTAATGATTTGATTGAACGCTTGCAACAAGATTTAAAACGCGAAAAACAATTTTCTTCTGATGTTTCGCACGAACTTGGCACGCCACTTTCAATAATCTTGGGACACGCAAATTTAATCAAACGCTGGGGAAAAAATGATTCTGCCCAATTTGAAAAATCACTTAATTCACTTATTGCCGAAGCAAATTCGATGGAAGATATAATCAACAATCTTCTGATGATTTCGCGAATGGAAAGTGGACGCATAAAAATCAGCAAAACAAAAATTGATGTTGCGGATATTTTTTCACGAATTGCAGAAAATACAAAGACTTGGGCAAACGGCGTTAGTTTTGAAGCACATATCAGCGAACCTTATGTTTTTGCAGACGAATCACTTTTTTACGAAGCATTAACAATCATCGTTTCAAACAGCGTAAAATTTGCAGGCGAAAATGCGCACATAATTTTGTCTTCAGCAACAGAAAATGATTTTACAAAAATACAAATTGCAGACAACGGTCCTGGCTTTTTGGGGGAAGAACTTGCACACGTATTCGAACGTTTTTATCGTGGAGATGAAGCACACACAAGAAGCGCAGGCGGTTCAGGCTTAGGACTTTCGATTGTAAAAAGCATAATGCAAACATTAGGCGGAAAAGTGTACGCTTCAAACAACAAAACTGGCGGTGCGGTTATGACGCTTTTGTTTTTGCAGGTCAAACAGTAAAATTTAGTTGGAAACATAACCGTCAGCCCTACCTGAATATTTCTATTTTTTTGCGTATTTACGCACAAAACAGAAATTTATGAATAGAAGTTTTTCTTACCTAAAAAAATCTTCTTCCAGAAGAAACTGTTCTACA
>CAZOTD010000177.1:0-3560 GCA_964582685.1 uncultured Treponema sp.
ATATAAAATTCAAATGTTTGTATAATAAAAGTAATCAAAGTGAAGAATAAAAAGTATGTTTGCAAATTAATATTTGCTCGCAGTTTTTTTATTGGAGTTTTTAATGAAATATACTCGATTGAACAAAGGTTTTAAAAAAAATGTTATGTTTTTTTTGCTTATTATTTTTGCTTGCACGATTTCGTTTAGTCAAACTCGTGATGTTCCTTATACAAAAGAATTGCTTTCTTTTATAGATTCATATTTTAATCATGATATTGAAACTCGAGCACAAGGTGAGCAACTTTTTAACGCAGCAAAAAATAATGTTCCAGCACAGTTTTCAATTTATCAAAAAGAAACACATTATGCACGTTGTGATTATTATTTTGCCCAATATATTATGGAAACTTATGATTTGACACAACTTGAGAATGCTCTTGACGATACTTCAAAGGAAGTTGAAGATCCAATCGAGGCAAATAAAAAAATTAAAGCAGAAGCTGCTGTTTATTTTGATTCTGCAATTGAACATGCAAAGACAGCATTTAAAATTAATGGCGATAATTCCCCAGACGCTTTTTCAATTTATGCACAGGCACTTTCTGGAAATTGTACTGTAAAATCTATTAGTTATGTACTTGCAAATGGTCTTTCAATTTCTAAATATGCAAAAAAAGCCGTCAAAGTTGATTCCACAAATGCAACTGCAAATTTCTCAGTTTATGCACAAGATGTTTATGCGCCTTCAATTTTTGGAAATCCAAATTATGGCAGAAAAAAGATGACAGAATTTTTGAATAACGATTCATTTGTTTCAGAAAAATTTGACAAATTTAATTTTGCTTGTGCCATTGCATATACATATTATCGACAAAAGAATTTTCAAGAAGCAAAAGTTTGGTACAAAAAATGTCTTGAAATTTATCCAAAAAATTATGCTGTTACAAATTTGGTAAAAAAATGTGATGAAAAACTTAAAGGCTAAAATATGCTAAAAAAAATCAGACTACTTTTTTTGTCGATTATAATTTTTCAATTTTTAACATTTCAAATTTTTGCGGATTCTAAAAATTTTGATATTGAAGAATATGTTCTTGAAAATGGAATGCACATATATGTTCTTGAAGATTTTTCTTGCGCACTTGTTCGAATTGAACTTTCTGTTGCCGCAGGGTTTTCAAAACAAACTCCACAAAATGCTGGCTTTTTCCCATTGTATTCAAAACTTTTTAAATACACTGCTTTAGATTACAAATCTGAACTTTCAGAGCTTTACAGTGAATGTAATTCCGATGCTTCACGCTATGTGATAAATGTTACGCCAAATGAATTAAGAACAACTTTATCGGCATTTTCTAAAGCGGCATTTGATCCGACTTTTACAGATTTAGATATTAGCCGTGAACTTGAAAATGAAAAAAAACAAGTTTCTGAAAATGCGTCAAGCGTTGAAGGCTTTATTAATTCTTCGATTGATTCAAGAGTTTTTCAAGAAAGCCCATGGAAGCACGATTCTGGTATTTATCCAAGTTTGTTTTCTAAAACGAATATTGCTTCTTGCAGAACTTTTCTTACTTCAATTTCAGAAAAATATTACAAACCAAAAAATTGTGCACTATTTATTTCAGGTCCTATAACAAAAGAACAAGCACTTATTCTTGCACAAGAAAGTTTTGGAAAAAAAATTGAAACGACTTCATTTGATTCTTTTGAAAATGACAACGATGATTTGAAAATTTTAAAGCGTGAAGAAACACAAAAAAAATTGTTTGTTTTATCTGATCCAGAATTTTCAAAAGATATGACGCAACTTGTAATTCAATATACAGGATTTGAAATGGACGAATGCGATTTTACAGCATGCATTTTAAATCAAGATAATTCATCAGCAAAAAATATATTGCTTTCGAACAATGTTCTAGGAATTAGAGCAAACGAATATATTAATTTTGCAAGTACGCACAAAAATAATTGTTCGCGACTTATAATTCAAGCGTTGATGGAAAATCAAAATGTTTCTCCATGCGACGCAACGCTCGAATTTATTTCTAGTTTTAAAAAATTAATTCCAGATATTTCGGAAAACGAATTTTTAAAAGCGTCCGATTTGATTGAAAATTCCTTTGAAGAAATGCAAAGCGATTCAAGTAAAATGATGGAAATGCTATCAATGTTTTGGGCTGTAAAAGATTTTTCTCGTTCGCGCACTTTTGAATCTGATTTTCTTGTAAATAATTTTTTTGAAAGACCAACTCGGATTTTAAATACTTCATTTGAAAAAATTAAAACAAATCTTGAACAAGAAGAGCCATTTGTTTTTGTTCTTGTAAATTCCAGCATACTAAAAAAATATGAAAAGCAATTTGAAAAAAATGGTTTTGAAATTGTCACGAAAAAAAATGGTTCTTGGTACACACAAGAACTCTTTGCAACTATAAAAAAATCAATTGAAAATAAATCTGACAATTTGAATTTTAAAAATTCTAATCTTGAATTCGAAAATCTTGAGAATTTATTTTTTGAAAAAAATCTTGGAAGCATAAAACAATTTTCACTTAAAAATGGAATTCCAATTTATATAAAAGAAAATCATAATTCTAGCACAGTTTCTTTTTGTTTGATGATAGATGGTGGCGAAGTTTGCGACGAACAAAAAGATTATGGACTTGAAAGCGTTTTAGTAAAATCAATTGCTTTAAAAATTCAAAATTCACTTTATAAAAAATATCTCGAATCAAAAATAAAAACTTTGCCAGAAGTTCAAAGTGCAACAGAACTTACAAGTTCCGTAATTTATCTTGAATGTCTTGCAAGTGATTTGGCACAAATAATTGAAAGTTTTTCTGATGCCTTGATTTTTTCTGATTTTATTCCATCACTTGTTGATTCGGTTGTGTTGCAACGAAAATCTGAACAGATTGTAAAAACATCATCTCCAGTCTATCAACTTTATTCAAATGCAATTTCGCTCCTTGTTAAAAATAAGGAAGTTACACAAACTTGCACGCTTGAACAAGACATTCTACAAAAAATTAATTTTACAAAAATTCTCGAAAGCACAACTTCGCTTTTTAATGCTGATAAATATAAAATTATAATTTGTGGGAATACTAATGGATTTTTTGATTATCCAAATGATTTAATTCCTTTGCTTCAATATAATTTTAATTTGCTTTCCCCAACTGGAAAAATTGAAAAACCGATTTTAGATTTTAATAATCCGACAAGAAAAACTAGGCGTATAAAACTTGTTCATCTTTTTTTGACAGATGTTTCAAAAGAAAAAGCTGGTCCTCGCCCTCAAGTTTTAATTCCAACAACAGAATTCCTTGATCCAGCACAATATTGGTTTGAAGACAAAACCTCTTTGGATAAACAAATCCTTTTTAATGCACTTCTTTTTGATTTTGCAGATTATCTTCAAACAGAATTTTATAAAAATACTTTAACAAAAGAAATGATAGTAAGATTTGATAGTGCAAATGAAAATATAAATTTTGTTCAACTTACAATTTTGAATGTTAAATCAAGTTCATATCTTGAGCAGATTTTTCAAAATTCTTTTAATGAATATATTT
>CAZOTD010000178.1:0-3513 GCA_964582685.1 uncultured Treponema sp.
CTTGAGGACCATAAACTTGTTCTCCAAGATGAACACTTACAAAAAATGTCTGATTATGATCAGGTCCTGTAATTTTGTTTAATTCATAATAAGGACATTTTTTGCTCTGTTTTTGAAATAGCTCTTGAAGCATCGTTTTGTAATCAATATTTCCTTTATGTTGTTGAACTTTGCGAATTTCTGGAACAATAAAATCAAGTACAAAAGTTTTTACTTTTTCATATCCAGAATCAAGATAATAAGCACCAATTATTGCCTCTACACAATCGGCAATAATTGCAGGCTTTTCTCTTCCTCCAGACATTTCTTCGCCCTTTCCCATTACAAGCATTTTGTCAATTCCCATTGAAATACCAATCGGAGCAAGTGCTTTTTCTGAGACAACACAAGCTTTAATTTTTGCCAAATCTCCTTCTGGATTTTCTGCCATATCTTCGTAAAGAAAAGCGGCAGTTACCATTCCAAGAACGGAATCACCTAAAAATTCAAGTCGCTCATTATTGTATCTTTTATGTTGAATATGTTCATTTGAATAACTTCTATGATGAAACGCAAGATCAAGAAGTTCTATGTCGTTAAATTTCAGTTTAAGAGGCTTACAGAACGCGGAAAGTTGAATTATTCGTTCTTGCGAAACTTTTCGTGATCCAAAGAACAGATGTTTCAAGTTTTTCATGATTATCTCCGTCTTTTAGAATTATATCGCAAAGACAAAAAAAACACAGTCTATTTTCATAAAGCAGAAAATAGAACTGTGCATTCTAATCTAAAATTGTTATTTCAATTATTTAGATTGTTCTTTTTTGATAAAGTCATAAGCATCACGAACAGTTTCAAATTCGTTAGCAACTTCATCAGGAATAGAAACGCCCAATTCTTCTTCGATTGCGTATACCAATTCATAAGTATCAAGGCTGTCAGCTCCAAGGTCACCACGGAATGAAGAATCCATAGTTACTTTAGCTTCATCGATTTCCAGTTTTTCTGCAATGAGCTTCTGGATTTTGTTGAACAATTCGTCCATTTTAATCTCCTAATTAGCCATTAGATTCAGGTGTAATTACCTGTCGGCCACGATAGAAACCGCATTTAGGACATACGTGATGCGACTGAACAAGGTTTCCACAGTTGCTACATTCAGTAAGTTGTGGTGCTTGAAGACGCATATTAATACCACGTCGTCTTTTAGAAACGGCTGCTGATGTTTTTGCTCTAGGTACTGCCATATATAAACCTCACTATTTTAGTTTACTCTAATACAATGTAGTCAAATATACAACATTTTTTCCTAGAATGTCAATCTATTATATCAAGGGTAATGTATTTGTCAAACTATTTCAAGAAAAAAAACAAAAAAAAATAACAAATTTACAAAATTTGTCATAATGTTTTTATATTTTTATATTTTTCTTCAAGTCTTTTTGCAACATATTCAGGAACCATCTGAGAAATATCGCCACCAAATCGTGCAAGTTCTTTAATTGAACTTGATTTTATTGTTACATATTTTTGTTCACATGGAATAAAAATTGTATCAACATTGTTGTTTAGTGAATGATTTATTAGAGAAAGATCAAATTCATAAGCAAAATCTGTTGCATTTCTAATTCCACGCAAAAGGAAATTCGCTCCATTATTTTTTGCATAATCAACTATCAAAGAATTCCAAGTATGAATTGTTATATTTTTAAAATTTTTTGTTAATTCTTGAAGCATTTCAACCCTTTCTTCTGGAGAAAAAAGATATGTTTTATCTGGATTTACAGCGACAACAACATCTATTTGTGAAAAAATTGGAGATGCTCTTTCTATAATATTGAGATGTCCTAAAGTTGGAGGATCAAATGATCCAGGAAAAATTGCTTTTATCATAAAATAAACTTAACAGATTTGACGAAATTCAACAAGCGGTGTATATTTGTGTTATGAAAAAAGCAATTTTTATTTTATTCATTGTATCATTATTCTCTTCATGTACTTCAACAAAAACAGAAAACAAAACTGTTTCTCAAAATTCTACAACTTCAAAAGTTGCTGTACAAAATAAATCTAAAGAACAACTTGAATATGAAAGAGCAACTAAAGACCTTTTTAGTGAAGTTGTTTCAATTGACACATACGAAAAAGATAAAAAAATAATTCTTGGAAAAATTGCTGAATTAAATGTTATTATGCAAGATAAAAATTATAAAAGTTGGCTTAATTACATTGAAAGAAATTCAATTAATTATTGGTCACAAAAAACAAATCTTGCTTCTGCATCTAAACAACTTCCTGTAAAAGGCATTAAACTTAACTCATTGGAAGATTATTTTAGATTTGTATTTATTCCTTCAAGAGTTGGACGTAACATTGATGAAATACGATATGTTTCTTCAACTTCAATTAAAGCAGTTCAAATACGAAATGATGAAACAATAATTTTTTACAATTTTAAAAAAATCAACAATGATTGGTTTGTTGAACTTCCACGATTATAATGCGATTGTTATTATTTTTTTTCAAATAATGTCAATGATAATTTTATCTTGATATTTTATTATAACTAATTTATAATTTTACATATTTATGCCGATAAAAAATAAAATAAATATTTTTAGGAGTTTATATGAAAATCAATAAGCTTATTGCACTTGGGTTAACAACATTAGTTTTTTGTGCTGGAGCCTTTTCTCAATCATCAAGTGAAACATCTGTAGAAAGTGAATACATGAGCAGCGTAGAAGATATTTTTATTACAGAAATGGCTAATTCGGACCAACGAGATAATAAACTTGTTGCTTTACAGCAACTAGAAGCCGCTGTAGATAACGGAACTGCAACTCCAGATATGATTCGTGCACTCAATCAACTCGCAGGAGAAGGAATTAACACTCAATCAAGAATGAAAGGCAGAATTTCTAACAACTATCCTGACATTCGTGCCAAAGCATGTGAAATACTTGGAAAAATCGGAACAGAAGATGCAGTTTATGTTTTGACAGATGTTGTTAAATATGACAATGAAACTTGGGTTTTATCGAGCGCAATTCGTTCACTTGGTGACATTGGTATAAACGAAGATGATAAAGTGACAGAAACAATTGCCTACATTTCGAACAAAGTTGAATCAATGAATCCGACAAGTTCACTTGCAAATGAAGTAATTGATGCTTACGAAAAACTTCTTCCAAACACAAAAAATAAAAAACCAGTTATTGATTCTTTGACAAGAATTGCTTCTGACTACAGACTTGTCCGCCCAGTAAGAGAAAAAGCTATGGAACTTCTTCGTGCAAATACAACTTCATCTTCTAATTCTGATGGAAAGTAATAATTTTTAAAATAAAAAAGGGTTGCCAATCAGTTAAGACATTTTGGCAACCCTTTTTTATTTTATGAGAAATGCGGGAGTCGAACCCGCCACCTTCAGCTCCGGAGGCTGACGCTCTATCCAAATGAGCTAATCTCTCTTAAAACAATTAGAAAATATAAATTAATTTAAGAAATGTCAATCTTTAAATATTTTTGTAC
>CAZOTD010000179.1:0-3459 GCA_964582685.1 uncultured Treponema sp.
GTTTAAGACCACTTTGTGCAAAATAAAGATTGACTACAACATAATGGCTTAAAGGTCTATCCATTGAAATTCCTTTTGCTTCGTATTGACCATGAGTTGCATTCCAACCGAGCGTTGTAATGTGCACACCGTTATACGAAACGCTGACATTAATTTGCGCTAAGTCATGAGTTCCTGTCATTCCCAAAAGTTCAAGCCGATAAAGATTTTTATCTTTACAAATAAGTCCAAATCCGTGTGAACGACCGCGTGTTGTATCAACATCATCAAGTGGAATTGAAAGTCCATCTTCTACATTAAAGTAAACAAGATCGTTCGCATAAGAATCCATAGAAGTTTCTTTGCGATGTTTTATAACAACTTTTATATCTTTGTTTTCAAGTCGAAGTTGTGCATGACTTTTTTGTAAAAATGAAACTATGTTGTATGCACAACGCAAAAGTTCATTTCGAGTTAATTCGCCGCTTGCAAGACTTGAAAGAATATTGTCGTTGTGACTGTTATTGCTGGCATCTGGAACAACCATAAACAAATCATTTTGTGCTCTTACATTTTGTGCAATGTTAAAGCGCTCAGGTTCTTTGCCTTCGCAGTTAGAAACAGCCCACCAGTCTGTAATAACGATTCCTTTAAATCCCCAATCATTTCTAAGAATCATAGTAACTAGGTCATAACTTCCTGAAGTCCACATTGAGTTTACACTTCCGTAAGATGTCATAATTACATTTGCACCATTTTTAACTGCAATTTCAAATGGCAAAAGATAAATTTCTCTAAGTGCCCTTGTGCTTACTATGGAATTGCTAACCCAACGACCTGCTTCTTGGTTGTTGCAACAAAAGTGTTTTAGTGAACCTGTAACACCTGCATTGGCAAGACCTTTAATAACTGCACTTGCAAAAAATCCTGATACAAGAGGATCTTCTGAAAAATATTCAAAATTTCTACCGTTGAGTGGATGACGATGAATATTTGTTCCAGGTCCAAGCAGAATATCAACTTTGTTGTAAACCATTTCCCAACCAGTAAAAGTATACAGTTCTTCTACAAGGTCCAGATTAAAAGTACATGCTTGGGAAGTTCCATTTGGTAAACTAAAAGCTTGTGCTCCAGAATCAAGTCGAATACCTGATGGTCCATCAGTACAACAACCACAAGGGATTCCTTTTTTTAAAAGCGAACTTGAAATTCCTCCAAAAGCCGATGCAGTCCCTGGTGTAACTTTTGGACTTCCCATTCCTTCTCCACGAACAATGCAACTAAGTTCTTCATCAGAAAGATTTTCGATTAAAGAAAGAATGCTTTGGTCAAGGTTTTTGTTGTCAAGAAAATGTTCTACTTCACTAAGATTTTCGTTTCGATGTTTGTTTTGATAAGGCAAAACTGCTTGTACTTTTTCTGTTTCAAAGTGAATTGTTTTTGTACTTTCATTTAAGTTAGATTTAAATCTTTCAAAGTCGACAACTGGTCTTAATGCATCACAAACTTTTTCAATTATAATTGTTTCATCAAGAGAAAAATCTGCGACTTTAAAAATATTTCTTATGCTGTTTCCTGCATAGATTTCGTAAATTCCTTTTTCGCAGACAAAGCAATTTTTATTTCCTGTAATTCCTGTATCATCAAATGAGCGAATTCTGGAAAGATCAAAATTGAAAGAAAGTTTTTGCGATTTTCCTTTTTTTAAGTTTGAAGTTTTTTTGAAATCTGCAAGAACAAGTTCTGGTTTTCCAAGTTTTCCTTGTGGCTGTTTTACATAAATTTGTACGACTTCTTTTGCACAAGCATTGCCTGTATTTTTTACTTTGATGTCAAACTTAAATGATGGCAAAATTTTACCATTGTCGTATTCAAAATCACCTGAAGTAATTTCGAAATTTGTATATGAAAGTCCAAATCCAAAAGGGTAGAGAACTTTATCTTTGGCAGCAGTTTCAAAATATCTGTAACCGACATAAATATCTTCTTTATAAATGTTGTCTTTTAAGTTTCCGAAATTTGCAGAAGATGGATAATCGCCAATTGATTTTGCAATTGTATCAGTGAGTTTTCCTGATGGTGAAATTTTTCCTGTAAGAATGTCGCTAATTCCTAAGCCGCCAATCATTCCTCCTTGCCAAACATAAACGACAGAATCAATGTTATATTTACTTACAAAATTCATGTCAATGATGTTCCCTGTATTAAGTACAACGACTGTTCTTTTAAAAGTGGAACTTACATTTTCAATCATTTGTGTTTCGTTATCTGTAAGAAACCAAGAACCTTGTGTTTCAATATTATCTTTATCCTCGCCTGCTGTGCGTCCGATTATAATTAATGCAACATCATTTCGCGAAGCACATTCTTTTGCAAGTTCTAAACTTACAGGCATTTCGTGTTGACACCAAGGTTCTTGTCCCCAGCCAATTCCAACTTCAAAAGGATTTTCTTTTTCCCAATCAAGATAGATTTTCTCAAGTGTTTCATCGATAAAAACAGAACTTGATTTTTTTAGTCCTTCAAGAATTCCTATAACTTCGGTAACATTTACCATTCCTCCAGAACCTGTTCCGCTTTTATAATAGTTATGCTGAATTCTTCCAAAGACAGCAAGTTTTGTTCCTTTCTTTAAAGGCAAAGTGTTGTTTTTGTTTTCGAGCATTACACAACCTTCAGCAACAACTTTGCGTGCAACTGATACGTATTTATTCCAATCAAGAATTTTTTTCATATTTTCTCCAATTAAATATAGAAATTCTTTGAGAAATATACAAAGTTCAAGTTATTTAGTCTATAGTTTTATGGCTAGAAAAAAAACTAACTTTTTCTTACAATATTTGTACTTTGTGATATGAAAAAAATTAATTTTTCAGTTTTTAGAATTTTCATCTTTTTGATTTTGGTGTTTTGTTTCTCTTTTATTTCTTGCGATAATAATTCTATTGATAAAGTTGAACTTGATTGTGGTTGGAAATATTCTTTGACAAATCCTGACATTTATGATTCAGAACTTGAACCACTTTCTGATTCTCAATTAAATAATCTTGAAAATCTTTTGCCTTCAAAAATAGGAACTATATATCTTACAAAACAATTTCTTCTTCCTACTAAATTGCAAAAACAAGATATCGCTTGTTATCTTGGAAGAATTTCTTATTCGGATAGAACTTATATTAACCATTATTTAATTGGTTCTACAGGTTATGACGAAAATCTAAAATACTCTAGCGGATATGAACCTCGTTTTTATGAATTGCCAGAAGAACTTTTACTTGCAGGAATTAATACAATTACTATTGAAATCTATGTTCAAAATCGAGGTTATTTAAAATCAAATGCGTTTATTTCTTTTCATGATAAAGCAAAAAATGCCTGGCTTTCGGAGCGTTTTTGGAATTGTCAAATTTATTTAATTTTTGCATTTATGCTTTTTTTTCTTACAATTTATTCTTTATGGATATTTTTTAAGATTAATTC
>CAZOTD010000180.1:0-3419 GCA_964582685.1 uncultured Treponema sp.
CTTCTTTATAGTTATCGGTATAATTAAAATTAAACTTTAGCATAAAATTTAAAATAAATGAAAAAAATAATTTAAACAATTAATAATTAGTCATCAAATCAATCAAAATATTACATATTTTATAAGATTTTGAATCGCTTTGCACGCTTTTCCACGATGCGAAATCTGATTTTTTTCTTGAGAAGAAATTTCTGCGACAGTTTTATTGAATTTGGGTAAAAAGAAAATTGGGTCGTAACCAAATCCATTTGTTCCTCGCGAATCAGCAATGTTTTCAATCAAAGTTCCTTCCATAGTTTCTTGCGCAATAAAAAATCTTGTAGGATTTATCATAAAAACCATTGAACAAGAATAATGAGCAGAACGCGGTCCATTTGCAAAAGATGTTGAATCAACACCTTTTTTGAGTGCACAATTTAATTCCTCGATAAGAAAAGCGTTTTGTTGTTGCTGAGTAATCTTTGTGCCACAAGGATTGCCTTGATGAAAATCAGGTCCTGCATATCGTGCCGACCAAACCCCAGGAACACCATTTAAAGCGTCAACACAAATGCCAGAATCGTCGGCAATAACAGGGCAGTGGACAAGATTCCACAATGTAGTTGCTTTAATTATGCTATTTTGGTAAAAATCAGTTCCAGTTTCTTCTGGCTCAAAATCAAGACCTTCATCTTTTGGAATTACGATTGTATGTTCAAAAAATATTTGTTGCATCTCGCGTTTTTTATCAAGATTGCCACTTGCTAAATAAATTTTCATTTTTATAGTTTAATTAAAATTTGAATTGCCTGCAAGATGTGATTTTTAGTATGATTTTTTTTAGAATACTCAGCAATTTTAAAAATCTAGTTTAAAACACTTTCAAGAAACTAGAGTATTTTTTGAATAGATTGAATATCCATTTCTTGAAGTTTACGCATATAAAAACTTACAAATCTACTAGATAGTCCGACAACAGAAGCAATTTCTGAATTTGAAGGTGCAATTTTTAGTCTACCGTTGCTAAGAAATTTAGTCTTTTTTTCCCAATTTGCAATATGAAAGTCAAGTTTCTTTTTGAGTTTATTTGATTTTAGGTAATCATGATTTGTGTCAAGATTTTCAAGTTGCATTCGGTAATTGTGAATAAAGCAATATGCTCGATTTCTGTTATTTTCGATAGTTTGGCGATTAAGTGCTTTTGTTATCAATTTTGATTTAAGATGACAAACAGATTCTGTCAAAACATCTGGCGGAATACTACAAATTTTGCTTACTTTTTGGATTTGAGAATCACTAATATACCAAGCAGATTTTAAAGCTAAAATCAAAAGCCCGCGTTTGAGTTTGCGCTGGTGAGAATCTGTGATAGTAAGTCTATGAGGCGCTTTAGTAAAAAGTTGCTTAAAAACAAGCGGAATTACAAAATTTTCGTTTTTAGAATTTTGTAATTCATGCGTTTTGATTTTTATCTGATTTTTGCAATTAAAAGACTCTTGATTTGATGCGATTTTTGTAACGGAATTTTCATATTCTTCCATTTTTGTTTGATAATCACAAAACGAATCCATAAAGAAAATTTTGTCATAGTTTTTCTTATCCGACATTTTTTTATTATACGTAAGAATTGCTGTTTGAATTGTTTTATAAATATATGCCCCAAAAGGTGAAATTTTTGGATTATAATTTTCGATTAAAGTTTGTGTTTTATATTGTAGAAAATACAAGAGAAAATCGCTTCTGGAATCTTCATCAAGATTTAATAATCCAAATCGTGCTGGATTCATATATGCAGTATAATAGATTTGAATACATGCTTGTTGTGATGACAATTTATTTGACTTAACTAAATCAGGAATGTCATCTAATTTAATGTTTGTCATAAATAAACTCCTGCTCCCACCTGTTGATAACAGACATATTAGGCAGTATAAAGAGCAAGAATTATGCCAATGTTTTAACTAAAAGATTTTATTAAATTCTTTGACAATTTCTGGAATGAGAGTTTCAAGTTTGCCATCAGTGCTCATTCCAGCGGCATTTTTATGACCGCCACCTCCAAAGTGAGAAGCAACTTCGCTTACATCAATATTATCACGACTTCTAAAACCGCCAGTACAAGAGTTTTCTGTTTCTTGTCGGACAAAAACGACAGCTTCAACTCCTTGACAAGCAAGCAATGCTTGATAAAGCAAATCGGAATCTCGACCTTCTTGACCAAAACGCTTTGTATCATCAAGAGTTTCGTAAGCGATAACAAGTTTCCCTTGGCAATAACGTTCGGCGTGCTCTAAAATTGTTCCTAAAAGTTTACGAGTAGAGTAGGGTTTTCCACCGGTGATTTTGTCGTACATTGTATTTGGATTTGCACCAGCGGCAACAAGACGAGATGTAAGTTCAAAAACATTAGCGGAATCTTCTCTCAAAAATCTAAAAAAGCCAGTATCAGTGCAAAGTCCAAAAAATAAAATATCGGCAATAGGTTTTGTAAGTTTTCCGACTAAGCCTTCAAAAAGCATTTGGACAATACAACTTGTTGCTGGGCTCGAAGCATCTAGGATAGACTTTGATTCATCGGTACTTGTAGAAGTTTTGTGATGGTCGATTATAAAAGTATCAAGATTTGTGTTGCCAACTTCGCCAAGCCGTGATATTTCGCTACAATCAACGATAATCAAGCCAGTTTCGTCTTGATCTTGCTTTGACATAAAAGGAATTTCTTGAACAAAATGTTTTTCGTATTCTTTTATTTCTGACCTTTTAAATGGACCATTATTTACAAGTGTAAATGATTTATTAAAATGATTAAGAATATGAGAAACGCCCAAAGACGAAGAAATACAATCTCCGTCTGGGTCTTTGTGTCCTATAATAACAAAATTATTATGGGAAGATATAAATTCTTTAAAGAAGTTTAACTGAGAAGAATTAAGAAGTTTCATTATCGCAAAGCAAGTTCAACTGAGTCTTTTTCTGATTTATCTACTTTATTTTCGTTCATAATTCCCCAAAGTCTGTCAGTTTTGTTGAGAGGAATTGTAAGAATAACTTTGTGAAAATCATTGTCTTTTTTTACAATAGTGATATAAGGATTAATTTTTGGAGGAAGTGCACGTAAAGAAAGTTTGCGAGGCGTATCTTTTTGCCACTTAGCCCACTCCTTTGGAATAGTTACAGTTCCCATTTTTGCTCCATATTTTCCGTAAAGAACTACATAATAATCAGTAGAATCAAAAATTTTATAAATTGGTGCTGTTTGATAAGTAATATTTGCTTTATTAGATTCTTGTGCAACACAAGGAAGTGCAAGAATCAAACATATAGCAGAAAAAAGAATTCCCTTTTTAAAATTCATAATAACCTCCAGATAAACAAATCCGCTTAAAGTATATACATATTATAAAGCCTTTATTCTGAACTGTAAAGTAATTTTGACAGTG
>CAZOTD010000181.1:0-3282 GCA_964582685.1 uncultured Treponema sp.
AAGTTGATGCACTTGTAAAAGGTAAACTTATGAAAAATCAAAAAAAAGCAAGAAAAAAATTTTTAAGAAAAAAAGGATTTGGAATTCGATTTAAGCTTATTTTTTCTATCATTTTGCTTGCTCTTTTTAGTGGATTTTTTGCATATTTGTGTTTTTCATTTTTTCAAGCAAAAACTAATAATCAAAGTTTTTCTCAAATTCTTGAAGAGGGAAGTTATTTAATTCCTTTTATAGAAATTACGCTTTTTGCTATTTTTCTTGGAATTATTTGGGCAAATATTTGTGCTTCTCTCATAATTAGTCCGATTCGTCGACTTTCAAATCATATCCGAATGATTAGCCAAACTGTCAATAAAGAAACTCTTGAAGGCAAAGAAAGTTTAATCAATTCAAACGATGAACTTGGAATTTTGGGTGATACGATAAATGAAATGACAGAAAATCTTGTAAAAGCTGCACAAGAAGAACATCTTTTAAGAGATGGAAAACTTGTTCAGCAAACATTTCTTCCTTTGAGTACAGATAAATGGGGAAATAAACAAACAACAGCAAATTTTAAAAATCATGATTTGGAATTTGTAGGTTATTACGAAAGTGCTTTTGGTGTTTCGGGTGATTACTTTGATTATAAACAACTTGATGAAAGATGGTGTGTTGTAATTAAGTGTGATGTTTCAGGGCATGGAATTCCTTCTGCTCTTCTTATGATTGTTGTTGCTACACTTTTTAGAAAACATTTTGAAACTTGGAAGTTTGAAAATGATGGAACCGATTTAACTAATCTTATTTGTACTATAAATGATTTTATTGAGGAACTTGGGATTAAAGGAAAATTTGCAACTATAATTCTTTCTCTTATTGATACAAAAACTGGAGATGTATATTTTTGTAATGCTGGAGATAATGTTGTTCACATTTATGACAGTCAAGAAAAAAAGCAAAAAATTCTTACGCTTCAAGAAACTCCTGCGGCAGGTCCGCTTCCATCATCAATTATAAAAACGAGAGGCGGGTTTAAGATGGAAAAAGCACATCTTAACAAAAACGATATTATTTTTCTTTGCACAGATGGAATTCAAGAATCTTCACGTAAATTCCGAGATAGAAAATTTAATATAATAAAATGTGCGGAGCCAGGATTAAAAAAAGGCGACATTCATAAAAATCATAAAGTTGGACTTGATCACGAATTAATGGAATCAAAACGCATGACTGCTATTATTGAAGCGGTTCTTAATAAAAAACTTTATGTTCTTGAAAAATATCATAATCCAATTCCAGATGAACGCCTTGAATTTGATTTTTCAAAAGGCAATGGAACTGTTCAAGAAGCAATTCTTGCACTTTGTTCTGTAGAAAAAGTTTTCCGCCTTTATAAAACTCCAAATGCTTGTGCAAAAGACATTGTTCGTGTAGATAAAAAAATTGATTTATTCTTAAAAAAATATTTTAATCGATACGATTTTTACTGTTCTGAACATCAAGAAATTGGTGAAGAATCTTCGTATCTTTATTACACGCATCTTTTTGAAGATGAGCAATTAGATGACCTTACACTTGTTGCAGTTAAAATATAATTATTGATTTTTTTTCTGTTAAACTTGTTTTCAAAACTTTATAATTTTGGTTTCTATATACATTTCTATTGAAAATCACTATAATTGATGTCAAACGATGAAAAATTGTACACTTTTTTACATCAATTCATTTTAATAAACTGACTATTTTTATAAAATTAAGGTAATATATATGGAATTCAAAGATTTTAATCTGGATTCACGCTTGATGCAAGGAATTCAGAGTGCTGGCTATGTAACTTGTACGCCAGTTCAAGAACAAGTTATTGGTCTGGCAAACGATGGAAGCGACTTGTATGTTCAATCACAGACAGGAACAGGAAAAACTGCTGCATATTTAATTGCTGTTATGCAAGAACTTTTGACAAAACCTGAACTTAAAGGAAAAAAAGTTTTAGTACTTGTTCCAACTAGAGAACTTGCTGTTCAAGTTGAATTTGAATGTAAAACACTTTGCGAAAAAACTGGGCTAAAACCTTTTAGTTTTTACGGTGGAGTAGGTTACGAAAAACAAATCAAAGCAATTGAAAATGGGATTGACATTCTTCTTGCGACTCCTGGTAGAATTATCGATCTTCAAGAACAAGGAAAACTTGATCTTTCAAATATTGGTTTTGCAATAATCGATGAAGCTGACAGAATGTTTGATATGGGATTTTATCCTGATTTACGAATTATTCTTAAACATCTTCCTTCATCGGAAAATCGTCAAACAATGCTTTTTTCTGCAACGTTAAACACTTATGTAAAAAATCTTGCTTGGGAATATACTAGAGATGCAAAAGAAATCACAATTGAAGCAGAACATATTACAGTTGACGAAATTGACCAAGAATTGATTCATGTTTCAAGTGATGAAAAAACAAAACTTCTTATTGGAATTTTAACTCGTGAAAACCCAGAAAGTACGATTATTTTTTGTAATACAAAAAAAGGTTGCGAAATAATTGGCAAACGACTTGCATTAAATGGATTTTCATGTGAATACATTATCGGTGATATGCAACAATCTCGACGCTTGAAAGTTTTAAATGATTTTAAATCTGGGAAAATTTCAATACTTGTTGCAACTGATGTTGCTGCTCGTGGAATTGATGTTGATAATCTTGCTATGGTTGTAAATTATGATCTTCCCAATGAACCTGAAAATTATGTTCATCGCATAGGACGAACTGCACGCGCAGGAAAATCTGGCAAAGCATATACATTTTGTTCCGAAAAAGATGTGTATGATTTAATGCCAATTGAACGTTATATCGGAAAATCAATTCCTTCTGTAGTATGTAATAGCGAAATGTTAGGCGAAGACAAAAGTGCAGGAACATACATAAAACTTGAATCTTACACAGATGATGAACATTATGATAATCGTTCATATCAGAATAAAAAATATAATAACAAAAAACGAGATAGATATTATAATGGCAACAAGAAAAACGCTGGCAACAAAAATCAAGTTTCAAATTATAAAAAGCAAAATTATCACAATAATTTCAAACCAAAAGAAGAAAATCAAGAACTTTTAAATCTTTCTTTTGAAGAACGTATGGAAGTTTACAAGAAGAAATATGCTAATTCCTCTTGTAAACAAACAAAGCCTTATAGCAAAACAAATTCTTCAAACAAAAAATATAACGAAAAAAATAAAAAAAATAATAACAAATCTCAAAATTTAGAAAGAAAATCAAATGTAAAAGTTTATGAC
>CAZOTD010000182.1:0-3238 GCA_964582685.1 uncultured Treponema sp.
CCTTATAACTTACAGAAACGCAATTTTGGTCGCCTTCAATTTCGTCAGTTGTAAAAGTAAACTTCTGCCCTTCTTCAACAAAAACTTTATGTTCTTTAAAAGTTCCGATTCTAAATTCTGGTCCCTTGGTATCCAGCATAATTGCCAGCGGAATTTTTAATTCATTTCTAACACTTTTTATTAAATTGATTTTTTTTAGATGCTCTTCGTGAGAGCCGTGCGAAAAGTTAAGGCGGGCAACATTCATTCCAGCCTTGCACATTGCAGTTAAAACTTCTTTAGTTTCGCTCGCAGGTCCGATTGTACAAATGATTTTTGTTTTGCGCATAATATAAAATTATATCAAAAAATTTGTGCTTTGAGAATTGAAAATTCGAACTTTTAATTATGTTTCGTGTTTTTTAGAATAAATTCTTACCTTATGTAAAGATTTATAACTTTTAAATTTTATCTACTTAATTCAAGATAAATTGAATCTGCAATTCCAAAACCAGAATTTTTTGTTAATGCAGTTGTGTATTCATCATAAAGCATATCTTCGTACATTTTTTGTGCAAAATTGTTTTCGCTTTTGTTTGCTTTTGTAACTGTTTTTCGCATTGAGTCAACCATCATTTTTACAAAAAAAGATTCGAGTTCCAAAGATTTTTCATAAAGTTTTGAAGTTTTATCAATTGTTTTATTTTTTGCTTGAATTGAACCTGCAGCAAATCCTGTTGGCAGTGCATGTTTATCTTCTTCTGATTTAAAAGTTTTAGAATAATCACTTGTAAACTCACCGTTTAAACGAGTATCTCGCATTAAAATCTGAGCAGTTGAAACAGTTCCTTTTGTGTCAATTTCTTCTGAATTAGCAGCTTTTGCTTCTTTTACAAGATTTTCAAAACGATTTATTTCTTCGCGTTGCATTGCTTGATTCATAATTGTATTTGTTTGTGTAAAATTTCCAAATCCTGTAATTCCAGTCATTTTATTTTTCCTTTAATTTTAGCGTTTTAAGTTAGCAGCAATATTCAACATCGCATCAGAAGTTTGAATTGCCTTTGAGTTGAATTCATATGCTCGCTGAGCAACTATCATTTGAACCATTTCATTTACAACTGATACATTAGACATTTCAAGGAATTTATGTTTAATAATTCCCATTCCATCTTCACCAGGACGAGCAGCAATTGCTTCTCCTGAAGCATTTGTAACTTTAAAAAGGCTATCTCCAACTGCTTCAAGACCAACTTGATTCGGAAATCTATACAAATCAAGTTGACCAACATCAACTGGTGTATCATCGCCTGCAACCTTTACAGTTACTCGTCCATAATCAGTAATTGTAAGAGAGTGAATATCAAATCCTTCTGGAAGAATAATCTCTGGCATTACACGAAGTCCTTCTGATGTTACAAGTTGTCCTGTCATATCAATTTTAAGTGCACCATCTCGAGTGTAAGCATAACTTCCGTCATATTGTTGAACACGCATAAATCCTTCACCGACGATTGCGACATCTGTATCAACGCCTGTATTTTGCAATGAACCTTGTGTAAAAATGCGTTGTGTTGCTGCAACTTTTACTCCAGCACCTTGCTGAATTCCAACTGGAGTAACAGTATCTTCTGTTGCAGGTGTTCCGGCAAGCTTTAAGTTCTGATAAATTAAATCTTCAAATTCTACACGTTGTTGTTTAAATCCTGTTGTATTTACATTAGAAAGGTTATTCGAAATTGCATCAATATTTGACTGCTGACCATTCATTCCAGTTGCAGCTGTCCATAAACTTCTTACCATTTTTTTTCTCCTAATGAACGAACTTCGACGCAAGCGTTCGAGGTATCGTTCTTTCTCATAAGGTATCGCAGTCGGATTTCACACCCTTTTTACGACGCAAGCGTCGGGGTATGAAACCCTCCGCACGAATCAAACATTATCTTTAATTAAATTTAGCGTTGAACGGCCGCAACTCTATTCCATAATGTATTCATCATTGAATCTTCAGACTGAATTGTCTTTTGATTTGCTTCGTAAGCACGATTTACTTCAATCATACGAACCATTTCGTTTACGATATTAACATTTGAAGTTTCCATATAATTTTGAATGAATTGAGGACGTTCCTCCCCTTCAGCAATATGTCCAGGACCAGAAATATCAGTTTCAATCCAAAAACTATTTCCTACTTTTTTTAGATATCTTTCGTTGTCAAAACGCACAACACGAAATCTGTCAACAACTTGATTATCTTGTGTTACGATAATTCCATCTTCGTTCACTTTGAATTTATCATCTTCAAGACGAATAATTCCATTTTCACCAAGAACAGGATAACCATCTTTAGTTTCGAGAATTCCTTCTTTGCCAATCATAAAATTTCCATTTCTTGTATAGCGTTCACCGTCAGGTGTTTGAATTACAAAAAAACCTTTTCCATGAAGAGCAAAATCTGTTGCCGTATTTGTAAGTTTTAAGGAACCTTCCGAAAAATCAGTAAAATTCTCGTTTGTTTCAACCCCAAGTCCAAGTTTTCCGATAATTGGTGCTGCATCTGCAGAACCAAACGGATTTTCATAAATTCCATCGAATTCTCTGCGACGAAGAAGCAATTCGCTAAATGATTTGGTTACTGTTATATCTTTTTTATAACCTGCAGTATCAACATTTGCAAGATTATTTGAAATTGCATCTAATCTGTACTGTTGAGCGTTCATTCCAGACGCTCCTGTATACCATCCTCGAATCATTTTATACTCCGTATTAGAAATTTGCTATTTTAATTATCGGAATTTAAAATTTCGAGTTTAGAATACTTTTTAATTATTTTTTTCTAAATTGACCATATTGTCGAGATTTTCTATACACCATAGGTTATATTTACCCCACTCATCCGGATTGATAAATGCATCAGCTTCCCCTTTAGATACTCTGTCTGCCTTTCCTAACGTATCATTATGCTGCATATGATTACCGAGAAAAATGTCAACCTTTTCTTCGTTCAGCCTTAGCATTGACCTTTTAAAATCATTTCTTAATTCATAAGGCAGGCTATATTTATCAAGAAATTCCTTACTTAAAGTGTTAATTCCCATACCTCCGTGAAGTCCTGCGCGGAATGTTCTTCCACCATCGGTAACATCAAAGAAATATGACATTGCACCCGGAGTATGTCCCGGCGTCGCAACGGCTGTTATTTTTGTATTTCCAAGCTCAATCACATCACCGTCATCAATAAGTACATCCGGCTCAAAGG
>CAZOTD010000183.1:0-3216 GCA_964582685.1 uncultured Treponema sp.
TAAGAATATTTGGTTTTGCAGAATTCAGCAATACTCTATTTGAATTTTCTTTGATTAAACGCAAAACTTTGTCGAGATTGATTTCAGAAACTTTTGCGAATTCTATTTCAACGATTCCGTTTTTTTCTTTTATAGAATTAATATTAAGTTTTTTACAAATACAACGAATTTCAGCAATTGTAATAAGACTTAAAACTTCATCGGGAATGGGACCAAATCTATCAAGAAGTTCAATATAAATTCCATCGAGTTCATCTTTTGTTTGAACAGCAGCAATTTTTTTGTAGATTTCCATTTTTGTTTGTGGATTATGAACATAGTTGTTAGGAATAAATCCAGAATATTCGAGTTCCATAAGGACTTCATGTTCTGGAATATAATTTTTTTGATGCAAAAGTGAATTTATTGCTTCATTTAAAAGTCGCAAATACATATCAAATCCAACAGAATAAACATCACCACTTTGATCTCTACCTAAAAGATTTCCAGCTCCACGAATTTCCATATCTTTCATTGCGATTTTAAATCCACTTCCGAGTTCTGTAAAATCACTAATTACTTGAAGGCGTTTCATTGCAATATCTGTTAAATCTTTATTTTTTGGATAAAAAAGATATGCGTATGCTTTTTTATCGCTTCGACCAACACGACCGCGAAGTTGATAAAGTTGACTTACGCCATACATATCTGCTCTATCGATAATTATCGTATTTACATTTGGAATGTCAATTCCGTTTTCGATAATTGTCGTTGCAACTAATACATGAAATCCGCCAAGTTTAAAACGCCTAAAAATATCGTCAAGTTCATCACTTGTCATTTGTCCATGTGCAGTATCAATCAACATTTCTGGAACAAGTTTTTCAAGTTTCAGTCTTGTTTCTTCGAGAGTTTCAACTCGATTATGCAAAAAGAAAACTTGACCGCCTCGCTCTACTTCGTATCTTATTGCTTTAGCAATTTTTTCATCGTTGTATTCGTCGATAACTGTTTCAATCGCTTGCCGATTTTGTGGTGGAGTTGTTAAAAGACTCATATCACGAATTTTTAAAAGACTCATATGCAAAGAACGTGGAATTGGCGTTGCAGAAAGCGCAAGTGAATCAATATTGTTTTTTATCATCTTGAGTTTTTCTTTATCTTTAACACCAAATCGTTGTTCTTCATCGATTATAAGAAGTCCAATATTTTTAAACTTAACATCATTTGAAAGAAGTCTATGAGTTCCAACAAGAATATCAATTTCACCTAAACTTAATTTTTCAAGCGTTATTTTTTGTTCTTTTTTTGAAACAAATCTTGAAAGTTGAGCAATTGTAACTGGAAAATTTTTAAATCGTTCAAGACAAGTTTCATAATGTTGTTCAGCAAGAATTGTAGTTGGCGCTAAAAATGCAACTTGTTTACCACCAAGAATTGCTTTCATTGCAGCTCTCATTGCAATTTCCGTTTTTCCGTAACCTACATCACCACAAATAAGTCTGTCCATTGGAACAGGTTTTTCCATATCTTCTTTAATTTCTTTTGTTACTGTAATTTGATCTTGAGTATCTTCATAAGGGAATGCTGCTTCAAATTCAATTTGCCATTCTGTATCTTTTGGAAATGCAAAACCTGTTGATGCTTTTCTTCTCGAATAAAGATCGATAAGTTTTTGTGCAATATCTTCAACAGCTTTTTTTACTTTATTCTTTCGATTTTCCCAGGCTTTGCTTCCGATTCTATCAAGTTTTGGTGCATTGCCTTCATTCCCAATATAACGTTGCACAAGATTGACTTGTTCAATTGGAACAAATGCAAATTCTTGATCTAAATATTCTAGTTTAATGTAATCGCGTTCATTACCCATTGATTTTACGCGCTCAATGCCTTTAAAAATTCCAATTCCATAATTGACATGAACAACAAAATCTCCAGGATTTAAATCAACGAATGTATCGATAACTGCACTTTTTACATGTGAAAGTGATTTTGGAATATGTTTTTTCCTTCCAAAAATTTCATTTTCTTGAATTACAATAACTTTTATTTCTGGGATTGAAAAACCAGCAGAAATTTCCTCAGGAATTAAATTTATAGGATTTTTATTTTCTTGATTTGTAAAATCTTTTAAAATTTCATTTATACGAATATTTTGATTTTCGTTATTTGTGAATATAAAAATTTTCCAATTGTTTTTCTGTAATTCTTCAATTTGTTCTTTGAGATAGTTAATATTTCCAAAAAAACTTCTTGGCGGATCTAATTCAAGTTTATAAATCTGCTTATTTTGCTCTTTAGACTCTGCTTCACTTTCTGAATGAATTGTTCTGTAAAGAATATTTTTAGAATGTGTTGCACTAAGCGTTTCAAAATCAAAAATAATTTTTTCTGGACTTAATACAAGTTCAGAAAAACGTGTTTTTTTGTAAAGTCCAATATATTCGCGAGATAAACTTTCTTTGGAATTTAAAAGTCTGTCATAATCGTAATAAATAACATTTGTATTGTTCGATACATAATCTAACACAGAATACATTCTGTCAAATAATGCAGGATAAAGAAGTTCTTCTCCATCTGCTTCTTTATATGCTTTTAAATCTAATAAAAGTTTTTCAAATTTTTCCTTGAGGCTAGAGAAATTTTTATTTTGAACAATTTGATATGTTTGAGACATTTGTTCATTTTGAGCAAATACAGGTTTTAATTTATTTTCAAGTTCATTGATAAGTTTTTCTTCCCATATAATCTCTTTTGATGGATAAACTGTAATTTTATCAACGGATTTTATTGTCGCCTGATTTTCGGGCAAAAAAGTTTTTATATTTTCAATCGTATCAAAATCAAAAATAATTCTGTGCGCAATTTGTTCGCATGGTAAAAAAATATCAAGAACTTCACCTCGAAGCGTAAATTCTCCTGGCATACTTACTTTTGAAACTCTAACATAACCTAACGAAATAAGTTTTTCTGTAATTGAAATTGTATCTAACGATTTCCCAATTTCTAAATCAAAAATAAATTGTTTTAAATATTGTGGAGGAGGAACGGGCGTAAGAAATGCCCGCAAGTTCATTATAAAAATTCTAGATTTTTTAGAAGCAATTTTTCTTGTATCTTGCGACAATAATTTTGAAAATGCACCAGAACGTTGTCCAAAAACTTTTGCGCCTCGTGAACAACTTCTGTAAGGAACAGAATTCCAACAAGGAATCAAAATAATTTCTGTATCTTCTC
>CAZOTD010000184.1:0-3197 GCA_964582685.1 uncultured Treponema sp.
TTGCAATGGCAGTCTTTATTTTAATATATTTTATTCAAAAAGTGTGCCTTGAGGATTTTCGTTTAAAGTGGAATTTTGCGGTAATCCCAAAATTTCGTATGCTTTTGAAGTTACAATTCTTCCTCTTGGTGTTCGCTGAATCAAACCGCATTGAATAAGATATGGTTCATAATAATCTTCAAGTGTATCCATACTTTCTCCAATAGAAATCGCAAGAGTTTCCGCACCAACTGGTCCGCCTCCAAAATTCAAAATTAATGACTTTAAAATTTCTCTATCATATTTTTCAAGTCCAATTGAATCAATTTCAAGGCGCTCAAGTCCATTTTCAACAATTTTTTTTGTAATCACATCGCTCTCATCAACTTGCGCAAAATCTCGTATTCGACGAAGAACACGATTTGCAACACGAGGAGTTCCACGACAACATTTTGCCAAAAGCAAAGCTGCGTTTTCTTCAATCTTTACATCTAAAATTTTGGCACTTCTGTTAATAATTAAAGCGAGTTCATTTTGCGTATAAAATTCAAATCGAGGAATAAATCCAAATCTACTTCTCAAAGGGGAACTTACACTACCAGCCTTAGTTGTAGCACCAACAAGTGTAAATGGAGGAATCGGAATTCGAACAGTACGAGCAGCAGCACCTTGCCCGATGATCCAATCAAGTTCAAAATCTTCCATTGCAATATAAAGCATTTCTTCAATTGCAGGTTTTAACCGATGGATTTCATCGATAAAAAAAACTGTACGCGGAGTAATTGTCGAAAGGATTCCTGCAAGATCTTTTGGCTTATCAAGAGCTGGCGCACTTGTAACTTTAAAATCAACACCAAGTTCATTTGCTGTAATTTGTGCAAGTGTAGTTTTTCCAAGTCCTGGAGGTCCAATCAAAAGAAGATGATCTAAAGGCTCTTCTCTTTGTTTTGCAGCTTCAATAAAGGTTGCAAGATTTTTTTTGACAGATTCTTGACCTAAAAAATCATCTAATTTTTTTGGACGCAAATTGAAATCTTGTTCATCAAATGGATTTTTTAAATCTGCTCTGACAATTGCAGAAAAATCTTCTCTTTCTTTCATTTTATGTTAACTCCACAATTGCTCGTCTAAAAATCATATCTTCCTGTTCTTTTTGCGATTTTGAAGAAAACTCTTTTTCTTGACTTAAAACTTCTATAAGTTGAGCAATTTTTTGTTCAACACTTTTTTTATCATAACCCATTGCGACGAGGGAATTAATTACATCAACAAATAAAGAATTTTTTGAAAGTTTTATTATAGTTGAATTTTGTTCGGAAAGTTTTAATTTTCCTTTTAATGCCAAAATCATTTTGCTTGCAGTCTTTTTTCCGACTCCGGGAATTTTTTCTAGCATTTCAAGATCGCCTTTATCAAGAATATCTAAAAGTCGCCCCGAAGAAACCGAACTCATAATTTTAACCGCACCTTTAGGGCCAACGCCATCAACTTTAAGCAAATCAAGAAAAAGCGCTCTCTCTTGTACACTTGCAAAACCATAAATACACATAAGTTGTTCATTATGCTGAAGCCAGACATAAATTTTTACTTCGCTTCCAACAATCGAAAGCATTTCAATATTAGAATCAGGGATACAAATATCCCATTCAATTCCGTGCGTATCAAGAAAAATTTGTTTTGGAAATTTTCCTGTAAGAATTCCTGTCAATGAGTTAAACATTTTTTTATTATATCAATTATTTTAAAATGTGTGAATTAAAATACATTCAAAAACTTTTCAAAGAAAGCGTTATCATTTTGCTTTATAATGAATATGCGTAATTGCACCAGCTAAAGCATCGGCGGCATGATCTGGACGAGGAATAATTTCAAGTCCTAAAAGTAATTTTACATAATTTTGAACAAGTTCTTTATTTGCGGTTGTATTTCCAGTTACAGCTTTTTTTATTTGATTTGGAGTATATTCACTAAGTTCAATCAAATGTTGGGCAAGACAAAGAGCAACAACTCCACGAGCTTCACTTACTCCCATCGCAGAACTGACATTTTTTGAAAAATACAAAGTTTCCATTCCAGCTTCAGTAGGATTGAATTCATCAATAATAGCACATAATCTATTGTAAATCGTCAAAAGTCTAAGACCATGAGACATATTTGCCTCTGTAGAAATGCAACCATAACTTACCATTCTGTAACGTCCATCAAAAAAATCAATAATTCCAAAACCTGTATTTGCAAGACCTGGATCTATTCCAAGAATTCGTCGAACATTTTTTAAACGTATTTTTTTGTGTTTGTTTTCTTCGGAAATTTTTGAGCCTGGAAGTGTTATTAATTGTTCTGTGTTTTTCATTTGAATAAGTTTAAAATGTTTGTTAAGAAAAATTCTTTGCTAACAAAAAAATCCCGTATCGCACAATCCAATAGCACGAACGGGATTTGTATTCTAATTAATAAAGAAAATTATTCTTCTGGTTCAAAATCATCTGGAAATTCGGCTGTGTGATATACATTCTGAACATCATCGTTATCTTCAAGTTTGTCAATCATTTTTTGTACTTTGGCAGCAGTATCTTTATCAACAGCAGTATAAGCATCTGGAACAAGTCCAACATCTGCAGAAAGTGTTTCAATTCCTTTTTCAGCAAGTGCATCCGCAACTGCTGAGAATGCCTCTGGAGTTGTTGTAACAGTTATAACTCCCTCTTCATTAATAACATCATCAGCACCAGCTTCAAGTGCGATTTCCATTACTGTATCTTCAGCAACTTTTTCAGCATCAAGTTCAATCGTTCCTTTTCGCTGGAACATACGACTTACAGAACCAGTTGAACCTAAGTTTCCACCGTGTTTTGTAAAGATATTTCGAACATCAGCAGCTGCACGATTATGATTATCAGTAAGAACTTCTACCATTACTGCAACTCCGCCTGGAGCATATCCTTCATATACTAATTCTTCGTATGCTGCGCCGCCATCTTCGCCTGTACCTTTTTTGATAGCACGTTCAATGTTGTCTTTTGGCATATTTGCAGCACGTGCTTTTATAATTACTGTACGAAGTCGTGGATTTGTGTTAGGATCACCACCGCCCATGCGAGCAGCAATAGAAATTTCCTTAATAAATTTTGTAAAAATCTTACCACGCTTAGCATCTGCCAAACCTTTTGCATGTTTAATGGTTGCCCATTTACTGTGTCCTGACATGGGAACTCCTT
>CAZOTD010000185.1:0-1304 GCA_964582685.1 uncultured Treponema sp.
TAATATAATATGACAAAATTCTGTCGAAAATGCTGATTTAAGTTTTATCTTTAAGGTTTGGTTTACAGATTTTTTAGTAGGAGAAGCAAAGTGCTCTTGGACATTGAAAAAATTTCTTGTTTGGTTTACAGATTTTTTAGTAGGAGAAGCAAAGTGAGAAAACTTCATAATATTCTTGTTACTGGCGGTGCTGGTTTTATAGGTTCCAATTTTATTCATTATTTGTTTGGAATGTCATCGGCACAAAACGATTTATTCAATGATGCGAATTTTAGTGGCAATGTTGTTAATGTTGATTGCCTTACATATGCTGGAAACTTAGAGAGCCTTGCAGATGTTGATGAAAAATATGGAACTGGGACTACAGAAAAAGAACGCCGTTATTTTTTTGAAAAAATTGATATTTGTAATCGACCACAAATCGAGCGAATTTTTAAACAATATGATATTGATACAGTAATTCACTTTGCAGCTGAAAGTCATGTCGACCGTTCGATTTTAGGACCAGAAGCTTTTATAAAAACAAATGTGATGGGAACTTTTACACTTCTTGATGTTGCCCGTAATTTTTGGAAAAAAGAAGATGGTTCTATTCGGGACGATGTTCTTTTCCATCATATTTCAACTGATGAAGTTTATGGTTCTTTAGGCGAAACTGGTTACTTTCGTGAAGACACTCCTTATGATCCTCGAAGTCCGTATTCAGCTTCAAAGGCATCGTCCGATCATATTGTAATGGCTTATTTTCATACTTATGGACTTCCAATTACAATGTCTAATTGTACAAACAATTATGGACCTTATCAGTTCCCTGAAAAACTCTTGCCATTAATGATTTCAAATATTCGTGATTCCAAAAATCTTCCTGTTTATGGAAAAGGCGATAATATTCGCGATTGGATTTATGTTGAAGATCATAACCGTGCTGTTTGGCTTATTGTGAACAAAGGAGTTTCTGGCGAAAAATATAATATCGGTGGCGAAAATGAATGGCAGAATATAAAGTTGCTTCATAAAGTAATTGAATTAACAGCAACGGAACTTGACAAAAATGTCAGCGATGTTGAAAAAACTATTACTTATGTAAAAGATAGACCAGGACATGACAAACGTTATGCAATTGACTGCACAAAAATTAAAACAAAACTTGGCTGGGAACGCAAAATGACATTTGAGGAAGGCTTACAAGAAACAATAAAATGGTATTTGAAAAACCCCGATTGGATAAATCACATTTTAAGTGGCGATTATATGAATTGGATTTCTAAAAATTATACCGAACAAGGAAGATAAAAATTTAAGAT
>CAZOTD010000185.1:1404-3166 GCA_964582685.1 uncultured Treponema sp.
AAAAACTTTGCCTAAAATCGCGTCAAAGTTTTTATCTTTTTAAGTTTGCGACAAATTGGTTTGCTTTGCAAACTTCTTATATAACTTGCGATTTTCACTTCGTTAGAAAATCGCACTAAAAAATCAAATTTTATGAGAGGAAAAAAATGAAAGGAATTATTTTAGCAGGTGGTAGTGGAACACGCTTATATCCTATAACAAAAGCTGTTTCTAAACAGATTCTTCCAATTTATGATAAACCAATGATTTATTATCCTCTTTCATGTCTTATGTTAGCAGGAATTAATGAAGTGTTGATTATTTCTACTCCTCGCGATATTTCATTTTTTGAAGAACTTTTTGGAGATGGTTCTTGGCTTGGAATGCATTTTGAGTATGCAATACAAGATAAACCTCGAGGACTTGCAGATGCATTCATAATTGGCAAAGATTTTATTGGAAATGATAGTGTTGCACTTGTTCTTGGAGATAATATTTTTTATGGACAAAGTTTTACTTCCACTTTGAAGCGTGCTCGCGAAAAAGTTGAAAGTGGAAAAGGCAGTGTGATTTTTGGATATTTTGTAAAAGATCCAACGGCATACGGTGTAGTAGAATTTGATAAAGATGGAAAAGTTCTCGGAATTGAAGAAAAACCAGAAAAACCACGTTCAAATTATGCAGTTCCAGGTCTATATTTTTATACTAATGCAGTTGTCGACATTGCCGCAAATGTAAAACCAAGTGCTCGTGGAGAAATCGAAATTACTTCGATTAATAACGAATATTTAAATCGTGGAGAACTTTCTGTAGAACTACTCGGTCGTGGTATGGCTTGGCTTGACACTGGAACTTATGACGGTTTACTTGAAGCAAGTAATTTTATTGCTACTATTCAAAAGCGTCAAGGAATGTATGTAAGTTGCATTGAAGAAATTTCTTACCGAAAAGGTTGGATTTCAAAAACACAACTTCTTGAACTTGCAAAAGGTTACAAAACTGATTATGGTCGTTACCTAGAATATATCGCAGAAAATTAATATTTGGAAAAAATAATGGCATTTGAATTTAAAAACTGCATACTTGCAGACGGAAGACAGATAAACGGATTATACGAAATTCAACCAAAGATTTTTGGAGATTCTCGTGGATATTTTTTAGAAACTTACAGCGAACGCGACTTTTTTGCAGCTGGACTTACAATGAAGTTCGTTCAAGATAATCAGTCAAAATCTACAAAAGGCGTGCTTCGAGGTTTACATTTTCAAACTCAACATCCACAAGGAAAACTTGTTCGTGCTTTAAGCGGTCGTGTTTATGATGTTGCAGTCGATTTGCGTAACGGCTCTGAAACTTTTGGTAAATATTATGGCGTGATTTTAGATTCAGAAATGCAGAATATGTTTTATATTCCAGAAGGCTTTGCACATGGTTTTTATGTTTTAACAGATGAAGCAATTTTCACTTATAAATGTACAGATTTTTATGATCCAAAAGGTGAAGGTGGTTTAATGTGGAATGATGCTGTTTTGGCAATAGATTGGAAATCTGTTGCTCCAAATGTAAATCCACTACTTTCGGAAAAAGATGAAAAACATCCAGCTTTTAATCCGCATGGAAATTATTTTGACATAAATGCAAAATGGTTGGGAGCGTGAGATAAAAACTTTGCCTAAAATCGCGTCAAAGTTTTTATCTTTTTAAGTTTGCGACAAACTGATTTGTTTTGCAAACTTCTTATTTAACTTGCGATTTTTCACTTCGTTGCAAAATCGCGCTAAAA
>CAZOTD010000186.1:0-3139 GCA_964582685.1 uncultured Treponema sp.
AAAAAATATTTTTAATTATTTTTGGCAAATTCCTTCATAAATTCAACAAGCGCTTTTACGCCGTCAAAACTCATCGCATTGTAAATTGAAGCGCGCATTCCGCCAACAAGGCGATGACCTTTTAAATTCACAAGACCAGCAGCCGCTGCTTCTTTGCAAAACTTATCATTGATTTCTTTTTCTTTTTTGATACTTGATTCATCAGTTGCGCCAATTGAATATTTTGTCAAAAACGGAATGTTCATTAACGAGCGACTTTTGTATTCAGCCGTGGCACGATAAAAATCAGAATTGTCAAGAAAGTCATAAAGATAATTTGCCTTTTGCTGATTAAGTTTTAACATTCCATCTGCGCCACCATTTTTTTCAATCCAATGAAGAACTTTGCCAAGAACATAAATTGTGTAGCAAGGCGGCGTATTGTACATTGAATCCGCATCGGCGTGAGTTTTATACGCGAGCATTGTTGGTGTTCCAGGCAAACAGTTTTCTGGTTCAGGAATTAAATCCTCGCGAATAATTACAAGCGTTACGCCTGCCGGAGCAAGATTTTTTTGTGCACCTGCAAAAAGCAACCCAAATTTACTTACATCAAGAGGTTCAGACAAAACACAAGAAGAAATATCTGCAACAAGAGGAATATTTTTTGTTTCTGGAATATATTCGTAATGAGTTCCCATAATTGTGTTGTTAAAACAAATGTAAGCATAATCATAGTCGCCTTCGATTTTTTCAACTTTAGGAATATAGGAATAATTTTTATCTTTGCTTGAAGCAATTATATCAACATCAATTCCGAGTTTTTTTGCTTCTGTTGCTGCTTTTTTAGCCCAAACGCCAGTTTCAATGTAAGCAGCTTTTTTTGTGTGAATTCCAAGATTTTGTGCAACCATTGCAAATTGCGTTGAACCGCCACCTTGCAAAAAAAGAATTTTATAATTTTGTGGAACATTCATTAATTTTCTTACCATCGCTTCCGCATCTTGAATAATCGCCTCATACTCTTTTGAACGATGGCTCATTTCCATAACGGATTGACCAGTTCCTTTATAATCAAGCATTTCTGCTGCACATTCATTTAATACTTCTTCTGGTAAGCAAGAAGGTCCTGCTGAAAAATTGTACACTCTTGACATTTTCATTCCTCACATTTTTTTATAATTTAACTCAAACTGAGTTTTGCACTTAAATTATTCATTGCTGTAATCGGCGACACATTTTCAACTACAACACTTTGACTAACTATAAGTTTTTCAGAAGTATAATTTACAATTCCTTTAATTCCACAAGCACATAATCGCTCTGTCATACTCTGTGCACTTGAATTAGGAACTGTAAGAATCGCAAATTCAATTTGTTCTTGCGGAATTATCACATTCATTTTTGACGCTGGATACAACGAAAAAGGCGCACTTAAAATTTCTATGCGATTAACATTTGTGTCAAATCCTGCAACAATTTTAAATGCCGTGTCAAGAAAAATAGTATTTTCAAGAAGAGCAGCACCTAATTTTTCAAGACCGACAATGCAACATTTTCGTTCAATTCCACGCTTGCGAGAATCTTGTTGATTTCGAGCAATTCCTAAAGCAACACAAATTGCATCAAGAAGTTCAGAAATTTTATAGCCATTAGAAACTCCGCCAGAATAATTCAAGGAAGAAATATCTTTGCGAATTAAAGCACTTGACCAGCCAGTTAATTCTTCAAGTTTGAATGAAGTTATTCTTTCTTTTTCACTTTGCTCAAGCGAAGCAAGAATTAGAGATAATTCTACAAGTCTTTTTCTTGAAGGTTCTGAAATCTTTGCCATTTTGTCTTTACGTTTTCATTTTGAAAAAAAATGAACAATTTGCGAATAAATAAACTTTAGTGAAATAAAAATTAACAGTCAAGAAAAACTTGCAAAAAACTATGTTTTTAAAGTGAATTTTGCATAAATTTCTGCTTTTTTGTGAAAAATTTCACAAAACTACATATTTTCAACTAATCGGGAATTTTCTCTAAGATCATCGCCTCGAGAATCAAAAAGTGCAATAACTTCTCTATCAAATTCCATATCCAAAGTAGCACGATAGCGTTTGATTTTATTTACATACGATACTGTAGTTGCTGGAGTTTGATTTGCCTTAATTCTCGAAACGCCTGCATTGTACATTGCAACGCCTTTATAATCATCTTTTGCAACGCCAAGACAATATCGCAAATGTCGCATTCCGTAACGAGCAGAAATTCTCGGATCAAAAAATTCTTCTTCATTTAACTGTGGAAATGTTCTGTCATTAAGTTGAAAAAGTCCTCGGTCAATTGAACCATTGCTATTAACATTTCGAGCATAAATTTTAAAATGACTTTCTGTGTGCGCCAATGCAAAAGCCAAATTTAAAGAAATGTTTTCACGATTTGCAGCGTTAAGAATGGCAAGCGAAACATTTCGATTTCCTGTCAAATTAATATAAAACCATTCAACTGCTCCTCGCGTTTGAGGATTTCTATAATATTCTAATCCTTTATCCGAAACTGTAGGATTTATCATATTAAGATAATCTTGAATGTAGATAGCATTTTTTCCTGCTAAAATATCAAAACTTGCATCGGTTTCTCTAAGATAATTTGCAGAATTTGCGATTTCCAAAGCTGTCAAATTAGGAATTTCTTCTTGCGTTTGAACTAAAAGTTCCTCAAAAGGTTGCTCCAATTGAGGAACTTTAGCAACAAAGAACGAAATTACAAAAAGCAAAACCGCAATTCCAAGAGAAAATAAAATATCCTTTTTAAATTCAGAAATCATTAAATTTTTCATTTATAAAATTACAATTTTGGAAGAATATTTTTCGCCAAGTTTTTTTGCTTTTTCAAAAATTTGATTGGAAGAAAAATAAATATAATGTGGATGTTTTTTTTCAAGTTCATCGATTAACAATGAAATTTTTTCATTATCACCATTTTGTGCATATTCCGCACAAATCCAAATTCCAACAAGATTTTCGCAATCTTTAATTCGTCGCGTAGTATGCTTTACAGATGAAATATACGATTCAACTTCAACTGAATTTACATTATCTGAAATTTTATTTGGAATTATGCAAAGAACTGCAAATTGTTTTTTTTCTTCTAAGAATTTTAAATAATCACGCAG
>CAZOTD010000187.1:0-3068 GCA_964582685.1 uncultured Treponema sp.
TAAGAATTCCATTGTAGAAAGCCAAAACATATTTTTTTGTGGAAGTTTTTCGAAATTAAGAAAAGTATCAAGCCATTTAAGAAAATCATCAAGCCAATTATTTTGCATAGCGAAAATTATATTAAAGAATTTTGAAAAGTTAAAGTAAGTCGATTTTTTTGTGATTACGAAATTTTAAAAAATACAAAAAACATAATCTTGAAATATAATGTGTTTTTATGTAAAGTATCAAAAAAAAGAATTATATAATATTCAGCTAAAAAATTAAGGAACAACAATATGTCAGAAATTCAATATTCGGATATTAACAAAAGTTTTGAAGCAGCTTTAGAACGAAGTAAAAAACTTGAAGTTGATCTTGAGGCAAATCCAAAAAAATATCGTGTTCTTACTGGCGACAGACCAACAGGAAGATTGCATATTGGGCATTATTTTGGTTCGCTTCAAAATCGTGTACGACTCGCAAATCTTGGTGTACCAACAATGATTCTTATTGCAGATTATCAAGTTTTGACAGACCATGATGCTTTTGATAAAATCAGCCAGAACTCAAAAGATTTAGTAATAGATTATCTTGCAGCAGGAATAAATCCTGAAAAACAAGATGTAATTATTTATCCTCACAGTTATGTTCCTGAATGTAATCAACTTATGTTGCCATTTTTGACACTTGTTTCTAATGCGGAACTTAGTCGCAATCCTACTGTAAAGGAAGAAATCGAAAGTGCTGGTCTTAAAAATGTAAATGCTGGAATGTATACATATCCTGTTCATCAAGCTTGTGATATTCTTTTTTGTAAAGGCAATGTTGTTCCAGTTGGTAAAGATCAACTTCCTCATCTTGAAATGACGCGTACAATTGCAAATCGCTTCAATAAAAAGTTTTGTCTTGATTATGGTAAAGAACCTATTTTCCCAGAACCTCAAGCTCTTCTTTCCAAAACTCCAATGATTCTCGGTCTTGACGGAAGTCAAAAAATGTCAAAATCGAGAGGAAATGCAATAATGCTTTCTTCAACAGAAGATGAAACTGCAAAACTTATTAAAAAAGCAAAAACTGATCAAGACCGAAACATTACTTATGATCCTATCAATCGTCCAGAAATTGCAAATCTTCTTATGCTTATTAGCCTTTGTACAGGCGAATCTCCAGAAGAAATTGCTGCAAAAATTGGTGATGGAGGAGGTGGACTTCTTAAAAATACTCTAACACAAGCTATAAACGAAAAACTTCGTCCGATTCGACAAGAAAGAGCACGCCTTGAAAAAGAGCCAGAATATATTCAAAGTGTTCTCTTAAAAGGAATTGAAAAAGCACGTGAAATCGCAGTAAAAACTCTTGAAGAAGTTCGTGATGTAATGAATATGAAAATTTAAGGTTGACTAGCAATTTTTTTTGCAAGATTTAAAAGTTTATCTTTGTCATTCATTGCTGGATCATCTATAACAGTTTGAAAGAGTTCATTCAGTATATTTCCCATTTTTTTTCCTGCGGGAATTCCTATTGCCATTAAATCGTTTCCGTTTACTTTTAAATCTTTTAGGCTGAGTGCGGAATTTTGTGCAACAAGTTTTTTTGCTCTATCAGAAAGTTCTAAAAGCAATTTGCATGCGGCACTATCGTGTAATCTAATGGGTTTATTGTATTTTCCATACATATCTGCAAGACGCAAATCAATAAGGTCATCAAGATTTTCAATTCCTACTTTTACTATAAAACGTCGTACAGCAGCATCTGACCAAGATGATTCGTAATGAAACATGTGATTTTCGATAAGATGGCAAACATAATCAATTTGTGCATTGGAAAATTTTAAGTTAGTCATAATTTTTCTAGAAATTTGAACTGAATATTTTTCGTGATTAAAAAAATGAACTAAAGTTTTTCCATTTTCTAAAGTTTCTGTTTTGCTTGCAGGTTTTCCTATATCATGAAAAAATGCGGCAAGTCGTAAAAGAGGTTTTTCTATTGGTGCTCCATCGCAAGCATACATATTGTGATCCATAACATCAAAAATGTGATAACCGCGTTCATCGTTTTGAATGCAATTTCGGCAACAAATAATTTCTGGCATAAAAATATTCATAATTTTAGTTTCTTCTAAAAGTTTTAAACCAACACTGGGTTTGGGCGACGACATCATTTTTAAAAGTTCATCACGAAATCGTTCTGTCGAAATTGAAGCAATCTTTTTTTGAATATCTTCCTCAAAAATTGCTGAATATGTATCATTTTGTATACTAAATCCCAATTTTGAAGCAAATCTAATCGCTCTTATTGGTCTTAATCCATCTTCCATAAATCTATCGTGAGCGATTCCAACTGTGCAAATAATTTTATTTTTAAGACTTTTTCGTCCATCATAAGGATCTATAATTTTCCCGTCATCAAGATTTGCAGCAATTGCGTTCATTGTAAAGTCACGACGGCTTAAATCTTCTTCGATTGTTGATGCGTATTCTATTTTGTTAGGATGTCGTCCGTCTGAATAATCGCTTTCTGTACGAAATGTTGTTACTTCAATTTCGTGTTTTAAAAAATGAACAGTTACAGTTCCATGATTTATTCCAGTTGGAATTACAAAACTAAAAAGTTTTGTAACTTGTTCTGGAGTTGCATTTGTCGCAATGTCCCAGTCGTCAGCAGTTTTTCCTAAAATAACATCTCGGACAGCACCTCCAACAAGGTAAGCTTTAAAGCCAGCGTTTTTAAAAATTTTATTCATTTTTTTTAATTCATCAGGAATTTTTATCTTATTCATGTTATATTACTTGTATGTTGAATTTTAGGAATTTAGTTTTAAAACTTAAAACACATTCGAATTATAATTTAAATTATGATTTCAAGTCTATAAATCTTCCAGAAAATTCACCGACGCATATTGTGATTTTTACTGGTGGTTTTGCGCCACATCCAAAATTATGCAAAGATTTTTTTGCTTCGCAAAAATTGCCAGATTACATAATTGCCGCAGATTCTGGACTTAAAACTTTTGAGAAATTCCGTAAATCATTTAAACTTAAAATTATTCCAAATGCAATTCTTGGTGATATGGATAGCATAAAAA
>CAZOTD010000188.1:0-3063 GCA_964582685.1 uncultured Treponema sp.
GAATAGGGAAGTTTATAAAAAGCAAACTAATGCTTTTACTAAAAATTAAAATTCCTATTGCCATTCCTAAAATTATAGGAACAATAAACTTCCAGTTTTTAACTAATTTTTTGACATTTAATGTAATTGCATTTACAAATTTGTCATAAATATTAAATACAACTATTAAAGTTCCTCCAGATACACCAGGAATTACATTTGCAATTCCTACAAAAATTCCAATGACAAAAGTTTTCAAAATTTCAAGCATAATACAAATATAATAAAAAAAGCCATTTACATCAATCAATGTAAATGGCTTTTTTATTTGTTAAACTAGAAATTAATGCTTTTGTTGAAAACGTTTTAACATTGCAACACCATTTTTCTTGCCATTATAGACAAATCCACCGTCCCAATATTCAAGAGCAGCAAACAAAGCATTACCGCCATCTTGATCATCAGATTTTACTGTTCTAAATGAAACATAATTAGAAAGCATTTCATAATTTTGCTGATGTAATGCTTCAACACGTTTCTTGTTGAATTCATTCCATTTATCAATATCTTTAAATCCTTCGCCTTCATCTTCTACAATAAGATGTGCATGAGTTGGACTAAATGAATACCAAACTGTTACTTTTTTATTAACATCGCAATTGTTACCATGCTTTACAGCATTTTTAATAACTTCTGAAATCTGTTGTTCAAGAAGATTAAGGTCTTTAATTTCTGCTGGAGCCGCTTGAACAATAAGAAGTGTAAAGTATCTAATTTGGCGAAAATCAGAAGGAAATTCCTTTTTGAGCATATTTGTCTTGTCGAACAATGGATCATTGTCGTCTGAGCGTAATTCTTTTAAATTTTCCATCGTTTTACCTCAATTAGTCTTGAATCATCAAAAGTGCTTCTTCTACGCTATTTGCGATAGGAAAATAGCCCATAAGTTTTGTAAGTTCAATGACCTTTTTAACAGAGCCATGAACATTCGAAATGGCGAATTTAAGATTCATTTTTTTCATTGTGGAACAAATGTAGATTAAAGCACCAATTCCAGAAGAATCAATATAATCAACTTGCTCAAGATTAATAATGAAGTTCTTTACATTTTTTTCGAGCATTTTCATTACTAATTCTTTGAGTTTGTAAGAATTGTACAAATCCATTTCACCATTTACATCAATAATGTAAATCTCCCCATTCTTTCGTATTTTAAGGTCCATAAAAAGATCTCCTTCCCATTATTTAATTTTGATAACCAATAACGATTGGTCATCATGTTGAGTGGCAGAACCACAGAATTTTTTTACATCATTTTTTATCTTGTTAGCAATTTCTTTACCTTCAGCAGCATGGTTAGCTTTAATTACTTTGGCAAGATTTGCTTTTGTATACTGATGACCATCGCTATTTAAGGCTTCTATAAGACCATCAGTACAAGTTATGATAATATCGCCAGATTTTACTGATAATTCATTATCGACATATTCTGTATTTTTTTCAACACCTATTGGCTCTTGTTTACCAGAAATTTCTTTAATTGAATCTGTATCCGCAGAATAAAAGAATATAGGATTTGTTCCGCCAGAGGCATATTGAATTTTGTTATTTATGCTATCATAAATCAAAAGTGCAACACTTGCAAAGTGGTCAAGTGTACTATTTTCTGAAGCAATTCCTCTGTTAGCCCAAGTGAGAATTGTTCCTGCTGTTTGAGTTGTATTAATGATAAGTCGAAGCATTGCACGAAGTTCAAGCATTACACTCATAGCATTAAGACTTTTTCCTGCAACATCTGCCATTACAAAAGAAATTCTGTCTTTTCTTGAAACCATTATATCATAATAATCACCACAAACATTTTCAACTGGATTGAATAGTGTTCCTAATGAGAGTTTTGGGATTATAGGAAGTTTTGTAAGAATAAGCGACTTTTGTATATTATTTGCAATTTCTCCTTCTTTAGCAAGAGTAAAGCGTTCAACAATTTCATTATGAATAGAAGTTGACAAAATTGCAGAAGCAACAAATTCACCTAAACGTTTAGCACAATCAAATTCCGCTTCTGTAAATCCGCCATTTTCAGAATTTTTAGAAAGCGCAAGAACTCCAATAGGTTTGTCGTTCACAAAAAGTGGAACAAAAATATATGCACCACATTTTAAGAAGTCCTCGTCACCATTTTGTACAATTCGTTCATCTTTGGAAGAATCATTAACCATAACTGGTTTTTTTTCATTTAGAACTTCTCCAAAGATATTGCCTTTTAATGAAAATGTCATATAACGCATACTCATTTCGACACGTTGTTGTTTGTGAGGAACGTTTTCTGGAAGTTCATAAGGTGGAATAAAAGAACCTATAAGACTTTTTACACTAAGAACATCTTCAAAATCGTCAAGAACTACAGCAAGAACTCCGTCAGCATGAGTGAGTTCTAGGATTTTTTTGCCATAATTATCAAGAAGTGGAGTAAGACCTTGAGGATTATTAAAAGATTCTGCCATTATATTGATAAAATGTTTGTTTACATCAAGAAGTTCAACTTGTTGATCATCATAAATTATGTTCATCCTTTTTTGAACAAGAGAATTGTTTCCAGTATTAGAACTATTTTTAGATTTAAGTTCTTTCTTTTGAAATGCTTTCAATATCACATAAGGTAACATTAAAAATGAAGCTAAAGCATACATAATATACAGGAACAAAGGCTCTTGCTTTAAATATGTTAAAACAAAACCAGCAATTATTGAGAGAAGTGAAAGATAAAATACAAAACTAACTCTTGCAGTATTTCTAGCCATTATAATTATTACAAAAATAAATACTAGAAATGTTAATGCCACAGAAATTAGAATAAGTAAATTAGCATAATTTAACAATTGCAAACTCCTAAAAAAATCTTACACTGATTTTATCATAACAAATTTTATCCGTCAAGAAAAAATAATTATTACAATAAATTTGCAAGCAGTAAAATAAAATGTCGCAAAAGTAAAAAAAAACATTTGTTTTACGCTTTTTAAAAATCGCGGTGTTGCTAGATTTTTACTATTTTTCACTGTATTGAAAATTATCTATTAC
>CAZOTD010000189.1:0-2998 GCA_964582685.1 uncultured Treponema sp.
TATTTTTATTATATAAGATTCATTCATTAATTCGTCAAGGGGAAACGAAATGAAAAAAAAATCACGAGTTTCAATTTTGTTTATAATCATTCTTTTGTTAGCATCTGGTGCTGTATTTTTTTTAGGTTATACGTCACTTCAAATTAAACAAGATTGTATTGGCGTTCTTGTTTCTAAAACAAGCGGAGTTTCACAAAATCCTATAGTTCCCGGAAAATTTTGTTGGAATTGGGAACGACTTATTCCAACAAATTCAACATTAAAATGTTTTTCAACAAAATCATATTCTTATAATAAAATAAAAACTGGAGAACTTCCAAGTGGTGAAGTTTATTCAAAAATGTTTGTGGAAAATGTTCCATCATTTAAATATTCTCTAAATATTCAATTTGAACTAAAAGCAACGCCTCAAGAAATTGTTCGATTAGTAAAACAATCTGATATTTCAACAGATGCTGAACTTACAAAAAAATATGAAATTTTTGCAGAAGAAATTGCAGAAAAAATTATTTCGACAATTGTACGTTTTTATACTTTAAATTCTGGAGAACAATATTTTGATTTAGAGGAATTAAAAAAAACAATAATTTCAGATTATGTTGCTAACAATACAGAAATTGAAATTACTTCATTGAATATTCTTGATGCAAAACTTCCTGATAAAACACTCTATGTAGCGGCGAAAGATATGTATTCAAGATATATGTCGCAAATCGAAGTTGAACTTCAAAGTCTTACAAGTTCTCAAGCAAGAGAAATTGCAGAAGCTACAAAAAATCTTAACAAACTGGAACAGTTTGGAAAAGTTTTAAGAAATTACAATGAACTTGGAGATTTACTAAAAAATTCTCACAATATGAATGAAACTCTTAATGCAATAATTTCAGGATTTTAGAATAAAAATAAATTTAGCAGGATTAAATATGAGCAGACTTTGCACAATTCGTGGAGCAATCACAGCAGAAAATACAAAAGAATCAATTCAAATTCAAACAATAAAACTTTTAAAAAAGATAATCGAATCAAATAATTTAAAAGCAAAAGATTTTGTTTCAATTCAATTTAGTCTTACAAAAGATTTAAACACAATGAATCCTGCGACAGCATTGCGACTTAAAAAAAATGAACTTCCATTTGATTTAAGTTTTGTTTCTTTGTTTTGTACGCAAGAAGCAGATATAAAAGGTGGTCTTGAAAAAGTAATTCGTGTACTTATTACAGGTTATTTTGGAAAACAGAAAAATCTTAAATTTTTATACCTCGATGACGCAAAAATTTTGCGCCCAGATATTACTAATTAGGAATTTTTAAAAATGAATATCTGGATGATTGCAAGAGAATATGCTGGAATTGCGGAAGCGGGTGGAGTAAAAAATGTTGTCTGTTCTTTATCAGAAGAACTTGCAAAAATAGGAAATGAAATAACTCTTTATATTCCCGAATATGGATGTACTGATTTTTCTAATATTCAAGATTATAAAAATCTTGATGAAACTGTTTTAATTTTATGTAATGGAAAAAAATATTCTGTAAGTTTTGCTCAAGGGAAATGTAAAAATGTAAAAGTTATTTTTGTAAAATCAAATATTTATCAAGAAAAAAATAATGTTTATACATATTGCCAAAATGATTTTAAGAATTTTCCGTCATGTGTTCCAGGAGAGGGATATGCAGATTCCCTTTTACTTGATGTTCTTTTTCAAAAAGCAGTTTGTGCTTTTGCAGACAAATACAAAATTGCTCCTCAAATAATTCATTGCCACGATGCTTGTGTTGCAACTTTACCAGCACTTGCAAAAATTTTTTATCCAGAACTTTTTTCAAATACAAAAATGGTTGTTACTATTCACAATGCAGGTCCTGCGTATCATCATGAATTCCCTGATTTACAAACTGCAAAAAATTATACAGAACTTCCTCTAAATCTTCTTACTTCAAGTCTTAATGGTCAAAGAGTTGAACCGTATATTCTTGCAAGTTTTTATGCAAGACTTACTACTGTTTCGTTTGATTATGCTCAAGAACTTCTTGATTGCAACAATCACAATAATGATGGACTTTCTGAAATTTTTTCTTCAAGAAAAATTCATATCGAGGGAATTACAAACGGAATTGATATTTTTAGATATTCGCCAGAAGATAAACATGTTTCACTTTTACCTTTTGAATTTTCACCGACATTAAAACAACTTGAAGGAAAATATAAATGTCGCAATTTTTTTATTGAAAATTTTGCAAACAAAAAAAATACCCAAATTGAAATTAACAAAAACATAATAAAACAATCAGGTTTTCTTTTGCCTGATTCAAAAAATGAAAAAATTTACATTTGTTTTCACGGTCGTCTTGTTCGACAAAAAGGCATACTTATAATTCTTAATCTGATTGATAAACTTTTCGAAAAATATCCCGAAGTTTGTCTTATTATAAATGGGCAGGGCGAAAAATTTCTTGAAGAAGAACTTTCTAAAAAAGCACAATTGTATTCAGGAAGATTTGTTTACCTTTGCGGTTATGAAAAAAGCCTTGCACGTCTTTGTACAACATCTGGAGATTTTGCATTGTTTCCTAGTGAATTTGAACCTTGTGGGCTTGAAGATTTTATTGCCCAAATTTATGGAACAATTCCTATAGCCCATGCAACTGGAGGCTTAAAAAAAATCATTCCTAAAATAAGCGGTTTCACTTATTTGCCAAATACACCAGATGAACTGCTTTGTGTTCTTGATAAAATTATTCAAAACAAAAAACAAGATTTTCATTATTATGACGAACTTATTCAAAGTGCTGCATTATATGTAAAAGAAAATTATACTTGGGAAATTGTTGTAAATCAAAAATATATTCCGTTTTATAATCAATAACTTTTTTTATATTTTTTATATAAAAGTTGTTGACACAACTTTGCAATTCCTATAAAGTTAGAACATCAATAACTTGCTACCTTAGCTCAGCTGGTAGAGCACGTGATTTGTAATCTCGGGGTCGTGGGTCCAAA
>CAZOTD010000190.1:0-2917 GCA_964582685.1 uncultured Treponema sp.
TTAGTGACGTGTCATTTTAGTGATCGCTTTTAAACGTTCTAAATAATTTGCAACTTCTTTAATTTTTCAATCTAGTTATAAAGGTAAGCGGGATAATTTATATTTGGACTTACCATTTCGAGCAGTTTTTCTTCTGTCGATAAAGTCAAAGGTTTCAAATTTGAAAAAATCGAAGTTAAAAAATTAAAAAAAGAAAAAGGTGCTTCATATTGAAAATCAATAACTTCAACATCGCTAAGATTGTTTTGTGCTTTCATCAACTTGATAGCATCATCATAACTGCATATTTTATCAATTAATTTATTGTTTAAAGCTTGTTGCGCCGTATAAATTCTTCCATCTGCAAGTTTTATAACTTGATTTTTGTCTATGCGACGATTGATTGCAACAATTGTTGTAAACTGATTGTAACATTCATCGGCAATTTCTTGCATAATTTTTTCTTGTTCTTCTGTAAGTGGGGAATCATAGTTGAGCATATTTTTATTTCGTCCAGCGGTAAAAGTTTTAGACTTAATTCCAAGTTTGTCCATCAACTCTGTTACATCAAGAGATTGTCCTGCAATAACTCCAATTGAGCCTGTCATTGTATTTCGGTTAGCGCAAATGTATTGAGTTCCACATGCAATGTAATATCCGCCACTTGCTGCAAGATGTGTCATATAAGTCCAAACTGGTTTTCTTGAAGTTTGATATTTCGAAAGAGCAAGATAAACTTCATCAGATTCATAAACAGTTCCGCCTGGCGAATCTAAAAAAAGTATAATTCCTTTATTTGCAGGATCGTCTTTGAGTTCATTGATTGTCGAAAGAAGCCATTCTTGATTGTAAGTATCATTTGCTTCTTGAATTACGCCTGTTATGTAAATTTTTGCAATATAATCGCCTACAAATGTGTTATCAGATTTTTCAAAATTCCGACGAAAACTATTAAACGAAAAATCTAGAGACTTTGATTGCGATTGATTCATTTGTGAAAATTCATTTTGATTTGAGCTAAAAAAAGCAATAAGTGCAAAACATATTGTAAGTGTAATTAAAACAATTAAAGAAGCAGGTCCTCCAGATTTTTTATTCTTTTTAACCTGTGTTTTTTTTGGTTCAGGTGTAATTGGTTCCATTTTCTTCTCCTATAAAAAATTATGCTTTAATTTTAAATTAAGTCGTTACTGAAAATCTTCTATTGTTAAATTCCCTGTGTTGATAGAATGTTGTTTTAGATGACCATAAACATTTACAAAGGCAGTTGTAATATAAGGCACAATAAATGTTGCACAAAAAATTGTAATTACATTTGCAACAACATTTAAAATTTCTGAATCAGAAATTTGATTTGCAATAATTGATACAATAATTCCTGGAATAAATGCAACAATCATTATTCCGATAAAACTTAAATAGAATCCAAAAATTTTTGCTTTTCTTCCCTTTGTTAATTCAATACTTAAATCCATTGCTTTTTTTACAGATACATTTTTGCCTTCAAGTCCAGATTCAGCAAGAATCATAATCATTTGTGAATATTGAATTGATTTTATTAGCATTAAAATAAAAAGTCCTAAAAAAGCAATTGCAAGAATTATAAGCAATGCTATGTAATTTACAATTGTATTTTTTAAAAACTGAATAAAATCTTGATATGGAAAATTTTCAATCGTAAATTTTACTGTAGAACCAAAATCTACAAGCGCACTCGAAAATATTGTTACGCAAATAAAAAATATCGGAACAATAAAAATCAATCCCCAAACAAACAAAAAAAGGTCGCGCCACAAACTTCCAAGAATTGCTGATTTTCTCAAAGTAAGCCCCGAAGTAAAATCTGAAAAAGAAACTGTTCCAGTTTTTGCAAGTTTTATGCTTGCATAATAATATGCAATTACAAGTATTGCTGTAATACAATATTTTACAATTGAAAAAGGAATTCTGATAAAACTCATATTAAAAAATAATTGAGTTTCTGTTGTGTCTAAAATTAAATAAATGAAAGTGCAGATTAACGCAGCAAAAAACATTACTTTGTAATTTCCTTTTAATTGTTTTTTTGCAAGTTTTTTGCATTCTGAAATGTCAAACATTTTAACCTTTCCTTGCAAGCGCCAAAAGCTCGCTATAGTATTTTCCCTCAATATCGGAAAGTAAAAGTCCTGATTTCAAAATCAAGTTTTTTAATTCTTCCCTAATCTGAATTTCATTATCGCAAAAATCTGTAACAATTTCAATTTCAAGAAAGTCGCCTAAATTTGGAATATTGCATAATTCTAAATTTGCATTTCCGTATTCAGTTTGAAAATTCCATTGTTTTGCATTTTTTTGTTTTGTGTACGCTTTTTTATATCCTGTATCCAAAAGTAATTTTATAATAACATCAGGATTTGAAAGTTCAGTTTTATTTTCAACGTTAACTTCATATTTACAACCGTCTAAATCTTGTTTTTTTTCTTTTAATTTGTACGTTAAAAATGAATGTTCGAACTTTGTTCCATCGGCATTCGTTATTTTTTCATCTCGAATTCTGCAAGAAAGATAAGCGTCTTTTGACTTTTCAAATTGAAAGTAGGAATCTTGCTTAATTGCTTTTCCTTTGTATATAGCAAAAGAATTTAGTTTTTTTTCTACGGAATTTTTGTTTGCAACATGTGCTTTTAATTCAATTTCATACATTCTTTAAGTTTAAAGGAATTTAATTATATAGTAAAGAAAAATCTAAAAAATCTAAAATGTGTATAAACACAAAACAACTTGTAAATAGTAATTGCCACCATAATCATAAAACTAGACAAAAAAATAAGATAATTAAAAAAAATGCAAAATTTTGGAAATATCAATTTTTTCAGAATTATTGTAAAATCCACATTTATTTTTTTTTGCACAGATTTTTTTTCCTTGCAAATTTCAATATCAACATATATTATTA
>CAZOTD010000191.1:0-2911 GCA_964582685.1 uncultured Treponema sp.
CGAGTTCGGAATGACTGCTGTTAGACAGCTGTTTCAGCGAATTATCAAGTACCATCTCCAGCATCATCTCCGAAATTCCATTCGCGAATGTGACAACGCTGTCGCCTTTGTTCCGCTTTGAATCGAGAAAATCAAACATGTCTTCTAGTTTTTTCTGCCTGAAATCTTCCGGAGCTGAACCTAAAAGAATTGAAAACCGTAACAAAATCTTCTCCAAATTAAATAATAAAATCGCACATTTGTACTAATATTATTAATAATATCACACAAATATATTGTTTTCAATAAAATAATTGTACATTTGTGCTATTTTCAATGTGATGTTGAATTTTTGGATAAATGTAAAAAGTGAACTTGAATATAAGGGAATTTCTCAAAAAGAACTGGCTGCAAGTATTAATGAAAGCTACAATACTCTCCAGTCTTGGATAAACAGGGATAGACTTCCTAATGCGGTTCAAGCTGTAAAAATTTCTGAAGCTCTTGGAACAACAGTTGAATTTCTTGTAACAGGAACAAATCCAAAAAAGATTCAAGACAACAACGAAACAATAAAACTTCTTGAACAAGCAATCAAAAATCTTAAAAAATAAATCACAGAAATAATATCATTGAAAAAGTTTCCCACTTTCCATTTTAAAAATTTTATCAGCATAGTTTGCAGTGGCAGTTTCGTGTGTTACTAAAAGAACTCCGACATTTTCGCGTGAAATTTTTTGTAAAAGGCTTAAAATGTTTTGAGTATTTTCATCATCTAAATCAGAAGTTGGTTCATCAGCAAAAATAAATTTTGGCTTGTTGATTAAAGCTCGTGCTATTGCCATTCGGCGCATTTCGCCACCAGAAAGATTTTGCGGAAATTCATTTTTTAAATCAGCAATTCCAAGTTTTTCCAAAAGCAAAAGTGCAAGGTTTTCCAAATCATTTGAATCTTCTCCGTAAACTAAAGCGGGAAGTTTTACATTTTCTAAAACTGTTAGTGAAGAAAGTCCGCTTTGACCTTGAGGAATTACGCCGAAAGTTTTATTTCTAAAAGCAGAAAGTTTTTCGTCGTCCATTGAATACAAATCAATTTTAGAATTTTCGTTTTGATTTTCTTCTATAAAAATTTTCCCTGAACTTGGAGTTAAAATTCCAGAGAGCATATTTAAAAATGTTGATTTTCCGCTTCCGCTTCGTCCGCAAATTTCAATTAAAGAATTTTCTGGAAGTTCAAAATCTGTTTCTTGAACTGCATAAAAAAAATTTGTGTTTCTGCTTTTTCGCGTATATTGTTTACTTAGTTTTTCTGCTTTTAAAATCATTTTTTTTCCTAGTTTTCTGTTCGCAAAATAATTCCTGCATCAAGGCTGCTGATTTTTTTTGCCGTAATTAAAGATGAAATTGTTCCTGCAAGAATTGAAATTGCAAGCGTTAAAATCAATAAAATAAAAATTTCCCAAAATGAAGGAAGCAAAAATGGCATTCCGAGTGCGCGTTGAATTGAACTTTTGAATGGAATGTTAATCAGCAAAACAAAAAGAATTCCCAAAAGTCCGCCAAATAAATTTATAAAAAGCGATTCTTGAATTACAAGTTTGGAAAGTTTTTTTTGCGAAACTCCGATTACTCGTAAAACCGCAAATTCTTTTTTTCGCTCGTTGATTATCATCGAAAAAACAATCATCATAATTACAATGCACAAAAGCCAGACGATTGCAATTAAGGCGCTCACGATTTTTGAAATTTTTGCAAGATTGTCTGCAATGTCGCTTGTCATAGATTTTGCTTTTATGGCACGAACTTTTCTTGTGTGAAGATTTATTTCGTTTACAACTTGGTTCACTTCGTAATCGTTTCCGACTTTTATTAAAATTGTTGAAATTGAAGATGACGAATCTATTTTTCCTGTTGGCGAATTTGAAATTTTTGCTGCTTGATTTATTAATTCGCGGATTGTGTTCATGTTGCAATAAACTGCGTTGTCAAGGCCACTTCCTGTTTCTTTTAGTTGCGCTGCGATTTTTAATTTTGTATTGTAAAAAGTAAGGCTCATATTTGCTGGCAATGTAATTTTGCTTCCGACAAGAATTTCAAAATCTTTTAAATTTCCTTTGTAAGATTCGTGTGCCCAAGGTTGAATTGTAAAATCCGTTTCTGGTTCAAAGCCAATAATTTGAACTTTTACGGAACAACAGCCTGCACTTATTGAAGAAAGAAAAAGTTGTGGCGAAATGATTTCAATCCCATCGTATTTTGAAACTTCTTCAATATAATTTTTTGGCATATAAAAATTTGTGCGGTTTCCATTTAGCAAAAGAGATTCAATGCTTTCCTTTGTTCTTGTTTGGTAGGGAACTACGATAATGTCAGCGCCAAGTCGTTTTTCAAGACTGCCAAGTCCGTTTTTTAAACTTTTAACAATCAGCGAACCGCCAAAACTTGTAATTGCCAGAAGAACTGCAAAAATTAAAAGTGAAAGTGAACGTCCAGGTTTTGCTGAAATATTTTTAAAAGGAAGTTTGTTTAAGAATTTCATTTGTTTCCTGATTTTTTTTGATTCAATAAAATTACAATTAAATTTATAAAAGCAAGCAAAGCGATTATTATTGAAAAAATAATTACGCAAGGTTTTGTGATTGAATTACATCGCATGTCGTTCATCATACAAAGTTTTACCAAAGTTCCTGGAATGAAAATTGTTCCAATGGAAATTACAAAGTTTGCAATGTAAAGCCCAAGTTTTGTTTCGCTTTTTACAAAAATATTTATGATTGCAAGAATTGCGCAGATTGCAGAATTTAGTGAAATTAAATTTCCGGCGTAGTGGCAAGTCATCCAAGTGCCGTCATCTTTTGCTTCACATGGATGAAAAACAAAAATTGTTCCTAAGAAAAATAAAATGCATAAGATTGAAAAAATTAAATCTAAA
>CAZOTD010000192.1:0-2870 GCA_964582685.1 uncultured Treponema sp.
CATTGTCACTTTTTTAACAAATGAAGATGGAATTTTGTCTGCAATTTTATACGGTGGTCCAAAAAGTCGCTTGCGTTCACGAGTGTCAATGTTCAATTCCGGAAAAATTTATTTATATAACGATGAAAGTAAACATTCCTCAAAAATTACTGATTTTGATGTTAAAAAATATCATCTTTCTTTTCGAGAAAACTTGTTCAAAATCTGGGCTGCAAATCTTGCAATTGAAATTGTCATTTTAACAAAAAGTGCAGGTTCTCCAGAAGAAGTTTTTACAATGCTTAATGGATTTCTTGATGGGCTTGATTTTATTTCTGATGAAAAAAATGCTTTAGCAGGTCTTATTAGATTTTTGTGGCGATATTTGGGTTTGCTTGGAGTTCAACCTGATGCATTTTGTTGTAACAGCTGTCATAAAGCATTTTTTTGTGGAAATTTAAATTACAATACGGTAGAATATAAATCTGGTGGGGCTTTTTATTCACATTCAGAAAACGGTTTTATATGTACAGATTGTTACAAAAATTATTTTGAACATTCTGTTTTGCAAATTATTCCTGAACTTTCTTCAAAATCAGTAGTTTATTTGTATGCCGCAAGTGTTTGTGAACCTTCAGTTTCGCGCAATATGAAGTTGTCAGAACAAGAACTTGATTCTCTAAAAGGATTTGTATTTTCTCTCTTGGAATCTGCCGTTGGCACAAAAATTAAGACGCTTCATTCAGGTATTGGAATTATATGAAAAATTGGATAAAAAAAGAAATTTCTAAAAATGATGTTTTGAATCTTTCTAAAAAATATTCGATTGATGTTCTAACAGCAAGTATTTTTGCTCGTCGAAATATTATGAATGGGAATGATATTCTATTCTATCTTGAAGACGATTTGAGATTCTTGCACAATCCTTTCCTTTTTAATCAAATGGAAGATGCAGTTGACCGTATTCTTGATGCAAAAGATGATGGGGAAAAAGTTTTGATTTTCGGAGACCGTGATGTTGATGGAATTACAAGTACAACAATTCTTTATGAATATTTAAAATCAATCGGACTAGATGTTAGATTTAAAGTTCCAATGGGAGATGAAGCATACGGATTAAACATTGAAACTATCGATGATTTTGCAAAAGATTTTGGAACTTTAATTATTACGGTTGACTGTGGAATTTCCAATGCACCAGAAATTTCTCATGCTGCAAGTCTTGGAATAGATGTAATTGTAACTGATCATCATAATCCACCAGAAATTCTTCCAGAACCTGCAATAATTATAAATCCAAAGTTAGAAAATTCCGGCTACCCTTTTAGTGAAATTTCTGGTTGTGCTGTTGCTTTTAAACTTATTCAAGCACTTCGTTATTCAACTTTTGATTCGTATAAAGAAGAAATCTGCTTGCTTAATGCATGTAATACTGAAAATGGTTACAGAATTGACTGCGTTAAACTTTACAATAATATTATTAAAGACACATTCACAATCGAAAACATTCAAGACAAATTGAAAATCAGTGATACGAAACTTGATGATTTTTTAAAAGGACAATTAATTTTTACTTGGGACGATAAATCAGTAAAATCAATACTTTTAAAAATTTTCGGAAATAGCGTTGAATTTAACACTTTTGAACTTCGACCACAAATTGCAAAATTAATTCCTGCAGTTGAAAATCTTTCTCTCACTGAATTAAATGATAAATCAAAAATTTCTAAATACAATGAATCTTTTTTTTATATGGACGGTTTTGTAAATATTTATATTACATATTTACAAACAATGGTAAACAAAATTTATATTCAGGCACAACAACAGGAAATACAACTTGTAGGTCTTGCTGCTTTATCTGATGTAATGCAACTTCAAAATGAAAATCGTATTTTTGTAAAATATGCTCTTAAAATGATAAATAATGCAAATGCACGACGTGGGCTTTTAGAGTTACTTTCAAGACTTGGACTTTTAAATAAGAGAATTACTGCAACTGATTTAAGCTGGACTTTAATTCCTGCAATTAATGCAACTGGTCGACTTGGACATCCTGAACTTTCAATCAAAATTTTTCTTGAAGAAGATTCTACAAAACGAAATCAAATAGCCGACAAGATTATAGAACTAAATACTCAAAGAAAATCTCTTGTGAATATTGCGACAGAACTTACAAGTTATAATGCTGAAATGAGTTATAAAAAACACTCGAAACTTTGTTTAATTGTTGAAAAAAATATACACCGTGGAATTATCGGGTTAATTTCTGCGCGACTTTCTCAAAAATACAAAGTTCCAGCAATTACAATTACAACTACAGAAGATGGAATTGCAATTGGTTCAATGCGAAGTTGTCGTGGGCTTGAATGTACACAGTTTCTTTCCCAGTTTTCATCACTTTTTTCAAACTATGGCGGACATTCAAAGGCAGCAGGTTTTAGTCTGCCTATTGAAAAACTTGAAGAGCTTCAACGTCAAATTGAAAATGTGATTCCAAATATTCAACTTGAAAAAGAAGCAGACGATTCAATTATAATTGATGCAGAACTTCCAGCAAGTTACATTAAACCCGAACTTTTTAATCTCATTGATTTATTTGAACCTTATGGCGAAAAAAATTCCGCACTTACTTTTATGACAAAAAATTTAAAAATTATTTCGTACCAAATTCTTGGAAAATCTGAAAAACAACATCTTAAACTTATACTTGATTCAGGTAATCACAAAATTCCTTTAATGTTCTGGAATGCTGCCGATAAAATAAATAATGAATTTTCTATTGGAGATACAATTAATTTAGTTTATAATATTGAACGAAACATATTCAATGGAATGGAAAATTTACAACTTGTTGCTTTAGATATTCAAAAACAATAAGTTGATACAAG
>CAZOTD010000193.1:0-2861 GCA_964582685.1 uncultured Treponema sp.
CTTTTTGCCATAATTTCCTCCCAAACAATTTTAAAAAAAATACTGTGAAATATTAATTAACAAATATATTTTTTAATCAGTCAATATCAGATTCTTCTTCATAATTTAATACATTTTCTGTGCCAGCCGACATATTTGTTGTATCAGAAGATTGTCTTAAAGAATTTGCAACTTCTTCCAAAAGTTTTTTGCGTCGCTCTTCTTCTTGTGCTTTCTTAATTGCCGCAAGTCTCTCTTGTTCTGCTTTTGCAGCGGCAAGACGTTCTTCTTCTTGCTTTAAACGCTCTGCTTCTTCTTCTCGACGCTTTTGTTCAGCAATACGAAATTCCTTTTCCGAGCGAAGAAGTTCTAAAAGTGTTTTTATTTTAGGAACTTGGGAATCTTGTGGTTTTAATTCAATAAAAGTCAAATAATCGTCAGTTGCTTTTTCAAGTTCATTAAGTCTTAAATATGAATTTGCACGATTAAGATATGGATCGGCAAAACTTTTATCTGCAACAATTGCCATCGAATAACTTTCGCATGCTTTTTGATAATTATCCAATCGAAAATATGCATTACCTTGATTATAATAAAGTACTTTTTTATTTGTTCCTAAAACGCCAATTCCTTTTTCAAAAGTTTCAATAGCTTTTTGAAAATTCCCAATTTGTGTATATGCAAGTCCAAGATAATTATAAATTTCTGGAGAAGGATTTGCGCTATTAATTTCTTTTTCGAGCAAAGGAATTGCGCTTGCAGGCTGATTTTCTGTAAAAAGTTTTATACCTTCAGATAATTCCTGAGCAAAAAATGTGCTTATATTTAAGAGGAACGCAATACAAACAATTAATCTCTTGTAAAACCCTTTCATATATGACATAATCTCACAAATAAGTTTTTCTTTCAATAAGAAGTACTTAATAAACAAATACTAACATTTTTTGATACACAATTTTAATACAATCTTTAATTAAGGGAGCATTAAGATGAGTATAGGCTCAATAGTAGCAATAATTTTTCTTGTGGCTGCGGTAGTTTTACTTTTAATTTTTGTTCTAAAATCAATTTTTTCGCCAAAACAAATTGATGGACTTCAAAAGTTAGTCAAAGCCGGAAAAATTCCTGCTGCCATCAAGCTAGCAAAGAAGATGATTCAAAAGGATCCAAAAGATTATCTTGCACATTATTATCTTGGAAAAGCATATTTAAAAGACGGAAAAAGTGAACTTGCACTTATGGAATTAAAATATGTTGACCAACACGGAATCTTTGATGCAAATCTTCCAGAACTTAGTTTTAGACAAGAAATTGCGCCTCTTTATCTTAAATTTAATCAACCAGATGAAGCGTTAAAACAATATCTTCTTCTTACAAAATTAAATCCAAAAGATGCAGATAACTATTACAATGCTGGTAAAATATACGAAGCAAAAGGTAAAGCAGAATCGGCACTTGGATTTTACGATAAAGCAATCAAACTTAACAAAAGACATGTTAAAGCACACGCTGCAATGGGGCTTCTCCTTTTTAGAGCAAAACAATATCAAGAATCAAAAAAAGAAATAAACCTTGCTATTTCTTTAAGTCCAGAAACTTTTTCGACTTATTATTACCTTGGAAAAATTCTCAAAGAAAGTAAAGATTATTCTGGTGCTGTAAAAGCTTTTGATAAAGCTGGTAGAGATCCTGAATTTAGACTTAAATCGCTTGTAGAATGTGGAACTTGTTACATGGCAGGAAACAGCATTGACAATGCTATCAACTGTTTTGAACGTGCAATTTCATCTCCAAAAGATCAAGATAAAAACGAAATTCTTTATGCAAGATATTTTCTTGCAAGTTGCTACGAAAAGACAAGAAAAATTGAAAAAGCAATTGAACAATGGGAAGCAATTTATGCAAAAAATCGTTCTTTTAGAGATGTTGCTGCAAAACTTTCAGAATACAAAGATCTTCAAGCGAATGATAACCTTAAAGAATATTTGACAACTTCAGAAGAAGATTTTTCAAAATTATGTCAAAATGTTTGCACAAAAGGGCTTTCTCTTGAAGTCCAATCTGTTTCACTTCAAAAATGGGGTTGCCAAATTCTTGCAACAGAAGAAAAAAATAAAGATTGGAGAAGTGTTCGCACTCAAACTTTCCTGCTAAAATTTTATAGAGAAACTGAACCTCTTGAAGATTTTATTGTTAGAAGAGCACTTGATGAAATAAAATCCCAAAACTGTACAAAAGCATATCTTTGTTCAAGTTCAGGATTTACAAGAACCGCAATTGCCGCCGCAGAAAATCGTCCATGCGAACTTATTGGCAAAGAACAACTTGAAAAAATTCTTGATAAAGCTTCAAAGTAGTTGTGTAAAATGAAAATTCTTATAGTTTCTGACCAAATTGATCCATTTGTCTATAGTAGCAACATAAAAGAAGTTTTCGCTGACATTGATTGTGTCTTATGTGCTGGTGATTTGGATATGAACTATATTGATTTTATTGTAAGCACTCTAAATAAACCAACATATTTTGTTTTTGGAAATCACAATTTAACTGCATTTAAATATTTTCACAAAGAAGTAAGAAAAAACAATCAAATTGAATCATATTCTTGTGGAGCAACTTATGTAGGATTTAAAGTAATACGCGATCCTTGTATTTTATGGAATCACCCTGCAAAAAAACATCCAACGCCACTTTTAATTGCAGGAGCTTCTGGTTCAAGAGATTATAATCATGGTCAATGCCAATATACAGAATTTCAGATGAAGATGAAACTTTTAAAACTTGTACCTAAACTTTTGTTTAACAAATTGCGTTATGGCCGCTATCTTGATATTTTTCTAACACATGCAACACCACGACATGTTCATGACCACGAAGATAAT
>CAZOTD010000194.1:0-2852 GCA_964582685.1 uncultured Treponema sp.
GGCATATTCTATTAGTAAAGATTATTTGGAAGTTAGCAAGAATTAAAAAAAAACGAAGGACACAGCAGGCAAAGACAAACACAAGCGAGTTAGCAAGAATTAAAAAAATATTTTTAAAAAAAAGTATCTGGCAAATTTTAAAATAATCAGATACTTTTTTTATTTCTTTATTCTTCACCATTCCAGCAATAAGTGCAAAGTTTGCAATGTTCAATTCCAACGCTGTTAAGCATATCGTCAAGTCTATGAAAACGAAGCGAAGTAAAATGAAGTTGCTTTCGAATTTCTTCTAACATATTTGCATATTCTTGCGTGTCAGGATTGCAATATTTTTTTAGAACTTCTTTTGAAATATTGCCGCCTTCAAGTTGTTTTATAACTTGGCGAGTAATTAAATCCATTTCTGAATTTGAGCGGGAAAAATTTAAGTATTTGCAGCCGAAAACAAGTGGCGGACATGCAGGTCTTATGTGAACTTCTTTTGCGCCGCATTTATACAGAAAATCTGTAGTTTCGCGAAGTTGAGTTCCACGAACAATCGAGTCATCAATAAGAAGAAGTTTTTTTCCTTTGATTAAAGGTTGAACAGGAATAAGTTTCATATGTGCGATAAGATTTCTTTGATTCTGGCTTGTAGGCATAAATGAACGAGGCCAAGTTGGCGTGTATTTTATAAAGGGACGCGTAAATGGAATCCCAGATTCATTTGCATAACCGACTGCATGAGCGACTCCACTGTCTGGAACGCCTGCAACTGCATCTGGAAGAACAGAATCTTTGTCACGTCGTGCAAGATATTTGCCACAATTGTAACGCATTGTTTCGACATTTACGCCTTCATAAGTCGCAGTTGGATAACCGTAGTAAATCCACAAGAATGTGCAAATCTTCATTTCTTTTGCTGGTTGCTGAATAATTTCAATTCCATCACAAGTCATAAAAACAATTTCTGCAGGACCAAGTTCATGATAATCTGTATAACCAAGATTTGCATAAGCGAAGTTTTCAAACGATGCACAAAACGCTTCATCTTTATGTCCAATTTGAATTGGAGTTCTTCCAAACTTATCGCGTGCAGCAAAAATTCCTTTTTCTGTCAAAATCAAAATTGACATTGAACCTTGGATTTTTTCTTGCACATATTTTATTCCTTCAGGAATAGAAGTTTTTTGATTTATTAAAGCGACAATTAATTCCGTTTGATTTGTTTCTCCGCCACTCATTTCAAGAAAGTGCGTGTAACCTGTGGCAAGAATTTCTTCTTCAAGTTCTTTTTTATTTGTTACAATTCCTACAGTTGTAATTGCATAACTTCCAAGATGAGAATGAACGAGAAGTGGCTGAGGTTCAAAATCGCTGATACAACCAATTCCGAGATTCCCATGCATTTCGTCAATGTCTTTTTCAAATTTTGTTCTAAAAGGGGAATTTTGGATATTATGGATTGAACGAAGAAATTTTTTATTCTTGTCAAGAATTGCAATTCCGCCTCTTCGTGTTCCAAGATGTGAATGATAGTCGACTCCAAAAAATAAGTCCAAAGAACAGTCGCTTTTAGATGCAACTCCAAAAAATCCGCCCATGCTGTTACCTCGATTGTAGAAGAAGATTTTAAATTTGATAAATAATTATAACTTTTATTAATTGTTTATTCCATATCTTTTTCATATAATGATTGCATGGCGTATTTAATAATGGGAATTGCAGTTGTTGCAATTATTATTTTGTTGTCTTTTTTTTCTGAAAAAATTAGAGCAAAACAAAATGCTTCAAATAAAATCAAAAAATCAAATCTTCAAAACACAAAATCTTCAAATTCTAGTGTTCTTCTTGTAAATTGTCCTTTATGTAATTCGCCACTTCAAAAAGGGCAAAACCTAGTTTCAAAAGTTTTTCGTCCGATGAATGTTCCAGACCAACGTTGTAACATTAGCGGTTGTCCACATTGTTATCCGCAACCAGAACCTGGCATTAAGCGACAATGTCCTTGTTGCAAAAAAGAAGTTCCGATTACCGGATACCTTATTGCAAGACTTTTTAATTACAAAGATAACAAAAAGCATGTAATAGTAACTGGTTGTTCCAGATGTTGCGAAAAATAAACTTTACAAAATGATTTTTTGTAAAGTTGTTTTGTAAAAAAAACTAAAAATAAAAAAAATGCTAAAGTCAATTTTTTAATCTCCGATATAAATAATAACGGGTGGTGAAAACCCCACTTGGGCGTGTGTCCTTGCGAGGTTTGATAAAACAAAACTACCAAATCTACAAGGACAAATTGAAAAGAGTTCAATTTGATTCAAGTTTTTAAGGAGATCCATTATGGTTATTAATCACAACATGAGTGCAATGTTTGCACAACGTTCGCAAGGTCTTACAGATGTGAACAATCAAAAGAACATGGAAAAACTCTCATCAGGAATGAGAATTAACCGTGCTGGTGATGATGCTTCAGGACTTGCAGTATCAGAAAAAATGCGCGCACAAATTCGCGGTTTGAACCAAGCTTCAACAAATGCAGAAAATGGCATTTCATTTATTCAGACAACTGAAGGTTATTTGCAAGAAACATCTGACATCATTCAGCGTATTCGTGAACTTGCAGTTCAGTCATCAAACGGAATTTATTCTGACGAAGACCGAATGATGATTCAAGTTGAAGTTTCATCTTTGATTGACGAAGTTGATCGCATTGCATCAGCTGCTCAATTCAACGGAATGAATATGCTTACAGGTCGTTTTGCTCGTCCTACAGGCGAAAACAATGTTACAGGTTCTATGTGGTTCCACATTGGTGCAAATATGGATCAGAGAACTCAAGTTTACATTGGAACAATGTCTGCTACAGCACT
>CAZOTD010000195.1:0-2839 GCA_964582685.1 uncultured Treponema sp.
ACTGCTTAAAATCCCAGCCGTCAACTGCTCCACGGACTTCATTCGCGATTTTCCAGATTTGAGCCTGTAGCTCCGCTCTTTGCTGTGTGCTTGACATTTGCGTCTCCTATAAAAACTTCGACACTATTTTAGGTGGAATTTTTATTTTTCGTAAATCATATTATTCTAGCACATTTTATGATTTTTGACAGTAAGATAATTCTCTATTGTCTATCAAGACATTTAAACGCAATCGTGCTCGTTGACGAAATTGAAAAAGGAAATCACATTTGCCAACGTATTTCTGTTGTAAGAGCGTAAAATATCGAGCAGAATCAGAAGTCTTTGTTGCGGAAGATGTTTTGAAGTTTGCCTAGTTCATGCTATAATAAAAATGACTTAAGAGGGTAATATAAAATTTCACCTAAAGTCATTGGGAGAATAAATGCAAATTTCAACAAAATTTACGATTGCAATTCATATTCTTGTGGCAACCGAGTTTTTCGGAAAAGACAAAAAAGTTACAAGCGACATTCTTGCTTCGAGCATTGGAAGCAATCCTGTGATTATCAGAAACATTATGTCCGACTTAAAAAATGCTGGCCTGATTACAACAAAACGAGGGCCTGGCGGAATTGAAATTACAAGACCGCTTGAAGAAATTTCTTTTTACGATGTTTACGAAGCAGTCGAAAAAAGCAAAGCGGAACTTTTCAACTTTCACGATAACCCAAACCCAAAATGTCCGGTCGGACGCAACATTCACGCAGCACTCGACGGAACGCTCTTAAATGCACAAAAAGATTTTGAAAACAATCTTAAAAACTACAAAGTAAGCGACGTTGTGCAAAAAATTCACGCACAAGTAAACAAAGGCAAATAAAATTCAGCAAAACAAAAGCACAAGGAAAAAGTATGAAAATTAAAATACGCGAATACGAATCTTCAGACGCAAAAAACGCAACAGAAATTTGGAACGAAGTTGTAAAAGAGGGAAATGCGTTTCCGCAAAAAGAAGAACTTTCGTTGAATGAAGCAGATGAATTTTTCAAAAGCCAGACTTATACGGGAATCGCTTTTGACGAAGAAACTGGAAATATGGTCGGTCTTTATATTCTTCATCCAAACAATGTTGGAAGATGCGCTCACATTGCAAACGCTTCTTACGCCGTAAAAAAGAATGTTCGCGGTGAACATATCGGCGAAAAACTCGTCAAAGATTGTCTTGAAGTCGCCCGCAAAAAAGGCTTTAAAATATTGCAGTTCAATGCAGTTGTTGCATCAAATATTCACGCAATTCATCTTTACGAACGACTTGGCTTTACAAAACTCGGAAAAATTCCTGGCGGATTTTTACTTCCCGACGGCAATTACGAAGACATTTTTCCGTTTTATCATGAACTTTAGTTTCCTAAATTTCTTTTCATTTGTTCATTCTCTATCCACAAACGCCAATTATAAAAGATGTCGTTCTGTTCAATTTAAATTCTCATAAGACTCTTATAGCGAAACCACCAATATCGTGATTTCGCACGTCTGCCGATTAAATTTAAGGAAGACTTTTTTCAGCCGTTCTTGCAAATCTGTAGAAAATCCTTCTTATAAGCAAATAAACCGTCTTGCCTATTTTCTTTGTAAACCGCGCAAAAGTTTCCTTGTAAAAAGCCGCCGCAAAAGTTGCCGCTATAAAAAGCGTGAGAGCGAAGACAAGAGCCAGAGCCGCCATATCAGAATATCCGAAGCGTTCGTGCAGGCGGAACCATACCCAAGGCCTAAAATACGTGCGCAGAAGATAACCTTCGTGAATAAGATAAATAAAAAGCGTGAGCGATGAAACGTAATTAATTAGCCGGCTGTAAAAAACGCGCGATCTAAAAAGATTGAAAAGCGAAAACGCCGCCAAAATCAGCAAAGGATTGTTGTTTCTCGCCCAATGAAGTGCGTTGTGCTCAAAAAATCCAATCTTAAAACCTAAAAGATTGTTCACAAAAATCAGCACGGAAAGCAAGACAATCGAAATTACAAAAAGTGCCATGTTAAGTTTTACATTCTCGGTCAACTCATAAAGATATTTTTTGCAGTAAGACACGAAAAAATAAACCGTGATAAAAAACATCAAATCGTTGTAATAGAAAAAGCGTGCGCTTATGCTGTTGAATCCGCAGTAGACAACGAGAAAAACTGTAGCAACTTTTAAAAGATTTGTCCTCGAAAGATTTTCAATTATTATGTTCAAAAGCGGAAGAACAAAAAGAAAGCAGATATAGCAGGTCGTATACCAGTTCAAGCAAAAAGAAGTAGGAAACAGAAGCTTGACAATTTCTTTTAGCGGAACTTTAAGTCCGGCAGCAAAAGCGACGGAAAGGCTTAGGACGGAAAGGAGCCATACATCTGCTAAAATCTGGAAAATTCTCTGCGTGCGATTTTTCCTACTTCCGCACAGAAACCAAGCTGAGCAGATAAAGAAAAGATTGTTGCCAAACGCGCCGAAATACCTGAAAACTAAAATCAGAAAATGCTGAAAGTCGCGTGCTGTGTGCATTGAGTCAAAAAAACATTCCGCCGGATAAGAAAGCTCCGGATGCGGACTTCCAAGCGTCTGCGCCACGTGCGATATTACGATTAAAAACATTGCGATAATTTTCAAAAGCTCAACTGCAGAATTCCTTTGAATTTTCGAATTGTCATTTTCTATTTTAAAATCCGAGTTCTGAATGTGAGATTTCATAAGTTTACCTCTTTGATAGTAAAATCCGTCTTATTGACGGTGGAATTACTCTTATTATCGGATTATTACGTCTAATAATTAGGAAAATATAACTTTAAGATATTTAGTTATAATTATAAGACTGTTATAAAG
>CAZOTD010000196.1:0-2803 GCA_964582685.1 uncultured Treponema sp.
TATTTATTTTTTTCATATTGAAAATATAGCATAAACCTTTAACAATTTCTATAATTCTGCATTTTTTAAAGTCTTCATACAACTAATAAAGTTTAAATAAATCGTTTGTGAAAAATCTAAAATTTGTTCTTTTTGTGTAATTTGAATTTTGCGAAGTTCCATTGCTTTTAAGTAAATCTTTAAAATATCAGATGGAAAAGTTGCTATTTCATTTTTTAAAGTTTGATAAGGAGCATCTGTTTCTAAAAGTAAATTGTTGCAAGAAATTTTTTGAACACATTCAATTGCTTTTTTATTTCCATTTAGAATTTGTTTACTAAAACTAAAGTAAGCATTTATTCCACGATTTAAAAGTGAAATCGCTTCTTGATAAGTTCCCATATATGAATGAAAAATTACAGCTGGCAATTTAGAAAGTTTTTTAGAGTAAAAGAAAAAGCGATCGTTGCATTTTCTTCCGTGTAAAATAATCGGAAAATTATATTTTTGACAAAGTTCTAATTGAATTTCAAATGCTTTTGTTTGTTGTTCTTCTTGACTTTTAAATTCATGCGAATAAAAATCAAAACCTGCCTCTCCTACTGCTTGGACTTGATTCTTAGCAAGAAGATTTTCAAGAAAAGTTACATTTTCAAGTATTGGCATTTGAGGATGTATTCCAAAAGCTTTAAATACATTTGATGAAGATTTTTCAATTAAGGAATTTGTTTTAAAAAATTCGTTAATTGAATGAGAACAAGTACAACAAAAATAATTGCGATTATTAAAAAAATCCAACTTTCTATTTACACAATCATTCAAATGAATATGAGAATCACAAATTTTTATCTTTTCATCTAGATTTAAAAAATTCACAAAAAAATCCAAAAAAGTATAATTAAAAAAAAGCAATATCCGAAAATAATAATATACGATAAATCGTACTTTAAGTAGAATTTTAATTTATGTAAAGGGGTTTTGTTATGGGAACTTACACATTAAAAAGTATTGGAAAATCTACAGACTATATGACAATCGTTCGTGAAATGGAAGACGGCTTCGTTGTAAGAATCGTCCGAGATCGTGATGGTTACAATGAAGTTAAAACAGATTTTATAAGCCATAGTCTTTTTGAAAGTTGTTTGCGAACAGGTTATCTTACAAAAATTGCGGATACAGAAAAAATTGCTGCAAACGCTTAATCTGTAAATTCTAAAGCTAGCATTATTTAGAGGTCTTAACTAAGATTAAAGCTAGCTTTTATTATTTTAAATGCTTCTGCAAATTTTTTATCTTGAGATGAATCTTTTGTAAGCCAATTTATTTTTACACCTTTTCGTTCCATTGTGCGAAACCAAGTTTCTTGTCTTTTTGCAAATTGACAAATTGCTACGTAAAGTTTTTCAAATAATTCATCTTGAGTTTTAATTTTTCCTTGAAGATATTCAGAAACAAATTTGTATTCAAGTCCAAGTCGCTCCATTCTCTCATACGAAAAGCCTTGTTTATTCAGATTTTTGACTTCTTCAATCATTCCTTTTTCAAATCTTTCAGAAAGTCGTTTTTTTATATTTTCGCGAAGAACAATGCGATCAATTGTTGTTCCAATTATAAGTGGCTTTATTTTAGGGCGACAAAGAAGTTTTTGCTTGTTTTTTAAATATTCATCGCTTTTCATAAAAGTTTCAATTTCGATTGCTTTTATTACTCTATCGCGAATAGTTAAATCAGTTTTATTATGAAGATTGGGTTTTAGGTTTAAAAGTATTTTATCAAGCTCTTCAAGAGTTTTTTTTTCTAATTGTGAACGAAGTTCTAAATTTGTCGGAACTTCCACAAGTTCATAATTTCTAATAAATGCATCAAGATACATTCCAGAGCCGCCAACTATAAAAGGAATAATTTTTCGACTTTGGATATTTTCAAAAACATTATAAAAATCTTGAATATAGCAAAACAAATTATATTCTGTATTTAAATCTGTAATATCAATTAAATGATATGGAATTTGTTTGCCATTAATAAAGTATTCATCTAAATCTTTTCCACTTCCAAGATCAAGACCTTTATAAACTTGTCTTGAATCTGCAGAAATAATTTCAAGTCCAAAATAATCTGCAATACGAACACCAAGTGAAGTTTTTCCAACTGCGGTTGGACCTAAAAGCACAAGACTATTATATTTTTGCGTTGGCGAAAGATTTTGCATTTTTTTTCCTTGATAAATTCTTAAAAATATTTTTTCCACGCTTTTTTTAATTCGTCAGCGGTTGTAAATTGAATTGCATTAATTCCAAGTTTTTGTGCAGCATTTACATTTTCAATTCTGTCATCGACAAAAAATGTTTCTTCTGGTTTATAATTTTCCGCTTTTAGAATAATTTTAAAAAAGTTTTCATTTGGTTTTTCTTCTTCAATTTTATTTGAAGCATAAGTTTTATCAAAAAATGAATAATCACCACGTTCAAGATGATTTTCATAATGTGATTGAATTGTGTTTGTTCCACACACAACTCGATGTTTTTTCTTGAGCGCCTGAATTATTTTTATAGTTTTGTTGTTAAGTTTTGGATGAAAAATCAATCTAAAAAGATCATTTTTTATAGGATAAATTGCAGAAAGCGATTTATCGTTTTTAATTCGTTCATTAAATATTTGCCAAAATTTTTTTGTATCTATTTGTCCTTTTGTAAGTTCACTAAAAATGTCATACTCATATTTGCAAATATTTGAAAATTTTTCTAAATAAATTTTTAAAAAATCACAAAATGAATTCTCAGAAAATGTTGAAGTAACGACTCCACCCATATCAAAAATAAAAAGC
>CAZOTD010000197.1:0-2783 GCA_964582685.1 uncultured Treponema sp.
CATTTGGAATTGTCATAGCCGGAATTTTTACAAAAAAAAATTCAATTATTATTATTGGAATTCTTAGTTTTATTGTTATGTGTTTTGTTGGTTGTAAAATTATTTCATATCAACAACAAGAACAAATTTATCATCTTGAAAATATTATTGCAGAATTAAAACAAGAACTTGTGCCACTTAAATTTAAAGTTTTAAAATCATCAGAAAATGAAATAGAAATTGAAACTTCATTTTATGATCTTGAAGATAAATGTTTTGCAAAAAAGCAACTTAAACTTGATGGTGAAGAATTATTTTTTGATTTTCAAGTCATAAAACTTGATAAAAACAATTATATGTTTTTTCCAACAAAAGTTTATACAAATTTAATGGCTCCAGAGAATGGTATTGATTTAACAAATTTTTACAATAACAAAGGATTCCCAGAAATTTATAATAAGTTAGAAAACTTTTTATCAGATGAAAATAAAAAAACATATTCTGCTTATAAAGAAAAAATTGTTTCTGTCTTCAATTATGTAAGAGAAGACAATCTTGATTTTATTGATGAACAGTTTGGAAATGCCGTTCATGATATGAAAGAAATTTCCAAATTCAAGAAAGGATATTCATATAAAATTATTTGTCATCCACATACAGGTTCAATTGAAATTCAAAAAATATAAAAATTAAAGGTTTTAATTATGAAAGATTTAACAACATCGACAATTCTTTTAAGTATCGTTACAGGAATTATGGAAATTTTAACGCCATTTATTTTTGTACTTTCTATTTTGATTTTGCTTTATACATTATTTACGGCTTGTAGTGAAAAATTCTTTTCACAAGAAAGTAGAAATATCAAATTTGGAAAATTGCTTGCAGGCGGTTTTTCAAAATCACTGACAATTATAATCGAAAAACTTCCATCAATTATTATGATTGGAACTGCAATCACAATGATTTCTCTTATTTCTTCCTTTTTTAATAAGACATATCAAATTTGGGAGCAACAACAAAGAATTAAAGAGTTAAATACTTATGTAAAAAATTTGACAAATGCAGATGATATTGCATTTATTAAAGTCAAAGAAAGACGAATGTTGGGCTCTGAAATTTATAGCATTTATCAAATTGAAGTACTTGACAACATTACAGGAGAAATAATTTCTGACGAAGAAATAAGACTTTCTGGAAGAGAACTTAAATTTGATTCCATGGTAGTAAATTTTGAATATTCTGAAATTGAAACAGGCAAAGAAAAAAACATTGCATTTCCTTATCGAGTATTTTCTGAAAAACTTGCTCCAGATAATGGAATAAAACTCAAAACAATTTTTACAATGGATTCTTCGCTTGATGAACTTTTAGAACTTGAAGCAAGTCAAGCTTATGGTTTGCCAAAAGATATATTTATAAAACGGGCAAAAGAATTTATTCAAATTGTGAAAGATCCTATAAAATCAAGAGAAATGGGAATAAAAAGTTCTTACGGAGAAACTCTTACAATTCCACGAAATGCTCAACCAGGAGACGAATTTATTGTACGAATTACTGGAGTAGGTGGACTTACTCTTGTACAAATTCAATAATTTTTTTTTAATTTTCTGAGCGAGAAATTATTCCGCCACCGACAATTACATTGTTTTTATAAATTACAACAGATTGTCCTGGAGTTATAGCGTTTTGTTTGTCAAAGAAATCTATTTTCCAAGGTTTACCTTTATATTCAGTTTTATCCGATTCATCTGGAATATATGGACTAATCAATGCCATAGAACTTTTGCTTCTTAATCTGATTTTTACTTCTGCTTCAAAAGGTTCTGGAGGTTCAATATCAGCAGGCCAAACAAAATCATCTGCGATAAGACTTGAAGATGCAAGGTTTTCTTTTGTAGAAAGAACAATTTGATTTTTTTCAGCATTAATTTCTTTTACATAAAGTGGAAGTTTAGATGAAATTCCAAGTCCACGCCGTTGTCCGATTGTGTAATATTCAATTCCTTTATGCGTACCAAGTTTATTTCCATTTTCATCAACAAAATCTCCTGGAATAGAAGGTTTGTCAGAAAATAATGAATCAAAATAAACCGAATCTATAAAATCTTGGCTTTCTTTTCTATTTGCAGCTTCAAGTCCTGCTTTTTGTGCAAGTTGTTTTACTTCAGATTTTTTCATTAAAGCAAGAGGGAATCGAACTTTTTCGAGAACTTGCGAAGATAATCGATAAAGAAAATATGTTTGATCTTTTGAACTATCATTTGCAAGAGCAATCATGCATGGCGTTTTATCAGTATTCCAAATTCCTTCTTTTGGACGAACAACCATCGCATAATGACCTGTACAAAAATAATCATATTGAATTTGAATTTTTTTTATACCTTCAAGCAAAGCTCCAAACTTGATAAAACTATTGCAACGAATACAAGGATTTGGAGTTTTTCCAGCACGATATTCATTTTTAAAATATTCAAGAACAACTTGATTGTATTCTTTGCTGACATCAATAACATGATATTCAATATTTTCTTTTTGACAAAAGCGTTTGCATTCTTCAATATCTTCTTTTTCTCCCGGACCATAACATGCATCGTGAAAAGCTTTTTCGGCTTCGACTTCAGGAATATGACCATCCCAAAGAGACATTGTAACACCAATAACTTTGCAACCATGTTCTTTCAAAAGTAAAGCTGTTAATGTTGAATCAACTCCGCCTGACATTCCAACAACAACAGTAGAACCAGGAGAGGGAAGTTCTAATTGAATATATGACATAAAAATTCCTAAATTAAAAATTTTAAAAA
>CAZOTD010000198.1:0-2597 GCA_964582685.1 uncultured Treponema sp.
TAATAATTGTCGTCTTTTCATTTTTACCACTTTTATTTGTTTTTATTTACAATACGAGTTTCGAACCTTCCTGTTGTGATTTCAATGTATCTTACAAATAATGAAACTTTATTTTCTTGATTCAAATTATTCCAGATTAAATCTGTAAGTTCATCAATATTTCCCTTTAACTCAACAGGCGTCGGCTCGCCTTGATAACTTGGCAAAGGATTTCCGTCCGTTATATAAGTGTGAATAAATCTGCCAACTCCTGCCTTTGGATTATCATAACAAAAAGTAAAACGATTGCAACAAGAATCATCTAAATCATCACTTTTTAAAATCGAAAGTGAAATATCGTATTTTCCATTTTCCAAATTCATTAAACCAGAAATTCGTGGCGTAAAATTTGGCTTGTCTGGTTCAAACTTGCGACAACGAAGAGATTGTTCAAAAGTTTGACCTTTTGACATTCCATCATAAATTGTATCTGTCTGATCACCATTTGTTACAATCGTTTTTTTTCCGAGCACGCGAACTGGCGAGTAAATAATAAGACTTGGATCTTGAAGTTTGGCGCAATCAAACGCCTGAGTTCTAATGCCTTCTCCATCTTGAACAAAAATGCGATTGCGACTATTTTCACTTCTGCCCATAATAAAATATGCAGCCACAGCATTTTTTCCATCTTCTGAACGCCCAAGAATAATTCCGCGTCCTGGATAAGAATTGTTTTCAAGTTCGGATTTTATTGTAACAGTTTTCATTTTTTTCCTTGTAAGTTTTTAAAACAAAAAATATTGGAATCTAGTTTCAAACTCCAATTCGTTTGAGTGTTTTTTTGATAAATCAATTTTTATAAAATTAGCACAGTGAATATTGCACCGACTTTCAATTTGATTTTTGCAAACTGAAAGTCGGTTATATTTCTGATTTGTTCTAGTTTAACATTCTGCTTTCCAAAGTTTGTGAAGACTACAATATTCGTAAGCGGCAATTACATTTTCGCCAGGCAAAATTGCAAATTCTGCTTTTGGAGAATTTCCTGGAGCAAGCCACTTTTTTTGTAAACCTTGATCAGTTTGGAGCAAAATCCATTCAATATAATGTTCATTTTCTGACGGATGAATTACCGAACCAACCGTAACTAAAACTTTGTTGTCGTTAGTTTCAATTACAGGAACATGTTTTTCAGAAGCAACATCTCCTTCTGAAGTTCGTGCAACAAGTTCTTCCATTGCTTCGCCACAACAAATTGTAGGAACTTGAGAATCTTTTAGAATTGCAATAATTTTTCCGCAATGTTTACATTGATAAAATTTTAATTGCATTTTTCCTCCTGTAAGCAAATATCAATTTGCAAACTTATTTTTTTTGCACGATTTTGTATTTACACAAAAACCGCAAGGTGATAAAAAATTTGCAACGCAAACTTGTAAAAACTTTGTTTAGTATGTTCGTTATAAATATAATCCTGTTTTTTTGATTTGACAAGATTGTTGTAAGAGTTTTACAAAAAAGTTAGGAGAATGATTTTAGTAGTCACTTTTAAACGTTGAATAAAAATGAACGGTAGAAAATTACGCTTTTTTGACATAAGATTTTTTCTCCTGAAAACTGTGGAATCTTAGCCATACTCGCTTTTATTTAGGACTAAAATCAAATATTATTTTTTATTAATTCTATTTGTTGCAATTACAAAATCTTCTTTTAAAAATCTTTTTAAAAGAAATGTACAAAAATATGGAATCGTATAAAACTTCCTATTAAAAGCAATGTTTTTGGAACTTAATTTTATACCAAATTTTATATCCTCATAGGACGATAAATTGATAAAATTATTCAGCGAAGCGGTTGCTCCATCTTTTGCTTTAACTTCAACTGGAACAAGACTTTCTGTTGTTCGAACAAAAAAAACAGCGTTTCTACAAGGTAAAAATTTAAAATTAGGATTGCACAAAGCGATTTGCTTTATAACTTCTGAAGTTGAATAACCAAATTTAAAAATATCCTTGAACTCAAGGATTAGGCTCGTAGTCTTGAAGAGTCTTGAAAATCGCCTTCTTAAAAACGCTGGCGGACTCTTTGTCGTAATCTTTCAAGATTTTTTTTCCCATTCATCGTTTGTAAAAGCGACATCTTCCAAAGAAACTTCGTTGAACCACACTAAAAGCGAATTGCGAAGCGCACTGTAAGAACGGGCGATGAGACATTTTAATCTCTTTACGCTTCATCGCCCCAGCAATCCCAGCCTTCAACTTGACGACGAGCGAAAAGTTCAATTTTTTTTGTGTCTGGTCCGAAAAGTTTTTCAATCCGTCGCATTATTTCGTCCGGCTTTACAGAATGACTAAGACGCGGATGCATTAAAACTTGAGGAACTGTTTTATCAACGCTTTTTATGTGTCCGCGCATCGCAAGAAGACAAAGTTCAGCATTTGCTTTTGTATAACTTCCAATTCCGACAAGCGGAGTTCCGTCTTTTTTTGTTTTTATCCAGGTGAAAGCACAGGTTTTATATTTGAATCCCCAAGCGTCAATCACTTTGAAAACGTCAGGTAAGCAAGGCATTGTTGTCCAGATAAACAAAGCACAGTTTTTTGCACGAAGGCGTTTTA